>NZ_QWFB01000034.1:0-144647 GCF_003576205.1 Achromobacter sp. K91
AGATGTGTATAAGAGACAGTCCCAAGCCTGAGCCCGAGGCCCAGCCCAAGACCGAGGAAGTCGATCCCGAGATCGCGCTGCAGGAAGCCAAGAAAAAGCGCGAGCAAGAGGAAAAGGCACGCCAGGCCGCCGAAGCCGCCAAGGAAAAGGCGCGCCTCGACGAAGAACGCAAGCAGGCCGAACTGAAGGAAAAGAAGCGCCTGGAGCAGGAACGCCAGGCCGCTGAAAAGGCTGCTGCCGAAAAGGCCGCCGAGAAAGCCGCCGCCGACAAGGCTGCCGCCGAGAAGAAGGCCAAGGACGACGCTGCCAAGAAGGCCGCGGCGGAAAAGGCTGCCGCCGAAAAGGCCGCTGCCGAGAAGGCTGCGGAAGAAAAGGCTGAAAAGGCGGCTGCCGAGAAGGCTGCCGCCGAGAAGAAAGCCGCGGCCGAGAAGAAGGCCAAGGAAGAAGCCGCCAAGAAGGCCGCCGCCGACAAGGCGCTGAAGGATGCCTTCCGCAACGACGCCCTGGGCGCCGCCGGCATCCCCGGCGGCACGGCCGACCGCAATCAGGCGGGCGGCGGACGCGACAGCGGCTATGGCGCCAAGGTCCGCGCCTGCGTGCAACCCGGGGTGGCTTATCCGCCCCCGCCCCGCAGCGGATCGGAAAATCCCACGGCACAATACCGGGTACAGTTAGGTTCCGACGGGAAGGTCAACGGCGTCACCTTGACCAGTTCTTCGGGCAATGCCGGCTTCGACCGTGCGGTCGAGACGGGCATCCGCCGTTGCAACCCCTTCCCGAAGCCCTCGACGGGCCGCTACGAACCCATTATTGACGTTGTGTACAGAATGTATGATTGACAGGAGATTGATGAATATGACTCCCGCTTATAGCCGACGAGTACCCCCCCTCGCTCTCTGGCGATCGTATGGACTCGGGCTGCTGATGCTGGCCCTGGCCTGCCTGATGGCCATCAAGCCCGCCCATGCGCAGCTGCGCGTCGATATTTCCGGTACCGGCGCCACCCAATACCCCGTGGCCATCGCCGATTTTGCGGTCGACGACACCCATGGCCGCGCCCTGGCCGAAGTCATCCGCGCCGACCTGACCCGCACGGGCCAGTTCCGCCTGATCAACGCCGCCGGTTCCGGCCTGAACGTGGACTCCCCCATCGCCCATGACGACTGGCGCGGCAAGGGCGCCGATTTCATCGCCTACGGCAGCATCGTGCGCGGCGCCGACGGCCGCTACGACGTGCGCTACCGCCTGGCCGACACGGTCAAGAAGAGTCAGCTGGACGGCGTGGCGTTCTCGGGCACCGAGCAGGAACTGCGTCGCGTGGCGCACCAGATCGCCGACCGCATTTACGAGAAGATCACCGGCGTTAAGGGCGTTTTCTCGACCCGTATCGCGTACGTGCTGAAGAAGGGCGCCACCTACGAACTGCAGGTGGCAGACGCCGACGGACAGAACCCGCAGGTCGCCCTGCGTTCGCGCGAGCCCATCATTTCGCCGTCCTGGTCGCCCGATGGCTCCAAGCTCGCCTATGTGAGCTTCGAATCCGGCAAACCTGTCGTCTACGTGCACAATCTGGCAACCAGCGCCCGCTCGCCCGTCGCCAACTTCAAGGGCAACAACAGTGCGCCCGGCTGGTCGCCCGATGGCAGCAAGCTGGCGGTGGCTCTGACCCGCGATGGTTTGTCGCAAATTTACATCGTTGGCGCGACCGACGGCTCGAATCCGACCCGAGTTACGCGTTCTCCCGGGATTGACACCGAACCGAGCTTTACGCCAGACGGTGCTTCCATTATCTTTACGAGTGACCGCAGCGGCGGGCCGCAGATCTACCAGACCGGCTCGAGTGGTGGCGAAGCACGCCGCCTCACGTTTAATGGTGGTTACAACATATCACCCCGAATTTCCCCCGATGGATCGACGCTGCTGTACGTTGCAAGACGCGACGGCGCGTTTCGAATCGCATCGTTGAACCTGTCCTCAGGCTCCGAGACCTTGTTGACTGACGGTCGTGACGATCAGTCCCCGAGTTTTGCGCCGAATGGAATGCAAGTCCTCTACGCAGCCATCCAAAATGGCCGTAGCGTGCTTGCTGGTGTCTCGAGCGATGGCCGCGTACGGCAGACGCTTTCGGTACTGAATGGGGAAATACGTGAACCGACTTGGGGCCCATTTACCCGATAACACGTGTGACTCTCTTTGCAAAGGAACTATCATGAAGTCGCGCATTGCCAAAAGCCTAACCATCGCCGCTCTGGCTGCCGCCCTGGCAGCTTGCAGCTCCGTCCCTCTCGACGATAAAGCGGGTCAGGGCGGAGGCGCTGGCCAAGGATCCTCGGCCTCTGGCCAGATCCTTGATCCCTTCAACCCCCAAAGCATCCTGGCGCAACAGCGCTCGGTGTACTTTGACTTCGACAGCTACACGGTGTCGGACCAGTACCGCAGCTTGGTCGAAACCCACGCCAAGTACCTGGCCTCGCATCAGCAGCAGACCATCAAGATCGAAGGCAACACCGACGAACGCGGCGGCGCTGAATACAACCTGGCCCTGGGCCAGCGCCGTGCCGACGCTGTGCGCCGCATGATGACCCTGCTGGGCGTCAGCGACAACCAGATCGAAACCATCAGCTTCGGTAAAGAAAAGCCGAAGGCGACTGGCACGTCGGAAGCCGACTTCGCGGAAAACCGCCGCGCCGATATCGTTTATCGCCGCTAAGCTTTTTCGTATAGTCTAGAGCCCTACCACGCGTCGGGACGGTCAACCGGCCGTCCCGACGTTTGTTTTTATACCCGGGAATTTTCATGCGCGATAACGTTCTGTCCCTGCGTCCTCTGATTGCGGCCACCGGCCTGGTGCTTGCCGCCCTTGCGGCGCCCGCCCACGCTTTTTCCGACGATGAAGCCCGCCGGGCCATCCTGGACTTGCGCCAACAGGTGCAGCAGCAGAACGAACAAAGCCAGCGCGCCAAGCTGCAATTGGCCGACCAGATCCAGGCCTTGCAGCAGGAAGTCGCCCAACTGCGCGACCAGCTCGAACTGGTGTCGCGCCAGCAGCCCTCGGCCAAGCCGGGCGGCGCGGCGGGCAGCGCCAATCCGCCGGGGGCCTCCGCTGGCGATCCCCAGGAACAGGCCGCCTATGACGGCGCGATCGATCTGTTCCGCAAGGGCCAGTACAAGGAAGCGTCCGAATCGCTGGCCGCCTTCACCGCCCTGTACCCCGCCAGCCAGCTCGCGCCCAGCGCCCAGTTCTACCTGGGCAGCAGCCGCTATGCGCTGAAGGACTTCAAGGGCGCCATCGAGCAGTTGAACGCCATGGTGCAGAAGGCCCCGGACAACGCGCGCGCACCGGACGCCCTGCTGGTCATCGCCGGCAGCCAGATCGAAATGAACAACCGCGCCGGCGCCAAGACCACGCTGCAGCGCATCGTGCGCGACTACCCGACCACGCCGGCCGCCAACACGGCCAAGAGCCGTCTCCAGCTGCTGCAGTAATGCCGCCTGCCGCGAGCGCGGTTGCCGCTTACCAGCACATCCTGCGCCGCCGGGCAGGGCTTATCGCCCTGCTGCTGGCGGCGCTTTTCATTGCGCTGCTGGCCGACTTCACGGTCGGCCCTTCGGGCCTGCCCTGGGGCGAACTGTGGCAGACGCTCACGGCTCCCGCCGCGGCCGATCCAACCACACGCGTGATCGTGTGGGAGATCCGCCTGCCATCGGCGCTGATGGCGGCTCTGGTCGGCATGGCGCTGGGAATGGCGGGTGCGGAAATGCAGACCATCCTGAACAACCCGCTCGCCAGCCCGTTCACGCTGGGCGTGTCGTCCGCTGCGGCCTTTGGCGCCTCGCTGGCCATCGTGCTGCAGCTGGGCCTGCCCGGCGTCCCCGCCGGCTGGCTGGTGGCGGGCAACGCCTTCCTGTTTGCGCTGCTGGCGGCGCTGATGCTGGACGCCGTGACCCGCTGGGGCGGCATGAATACCTCGGGCGTGGTGCTGTTCGGCATCGCCATGCTGTTTACCTTCAATGCCCTGGTGTCGCTGGTGCAGTTCATGGCCAGCGCCGAGGCGCTGCAGAACCTGGTGTTCTGGACCATGGGCAGCCTGTCGCGTTCCAGCTGGACCACGGTCGGCGTGCTGGCTGCGGCCTTTGCAATGGCGCTGCCGCTGGCCATGCGCCAATCCTGGAAGCTGACCGCGCTGCGCCTGGGTGAAGACCGCGCCGCAAGCTTCGGCGTGGACGTGCGCCGCGTGCGCGTCGCGGCGCTGGCCCGGGTCAGCCTGCTGTCGGCGCTGGCCGTGGCTTTTGTCGGCACGATAGGCTTCATCGGGCTGGTCGCGCCGCACATTGCGCGGCGGCTGTTTGGCGAGGACCACCGGTTCTTCCTGCCGGGCAGCGCGCTGGTGGGCGCGGTGATCCTGTCGCTGGCGTCGATCGCCTCCAAGAACCTCATGCCGGGCGTGATCGTGCCGGTAGGCATCGTGACGGCACTGGTCGGCATACCCTTTTTTGCGTCGGTGGTGCTGCGCCGGCAGATGCCATGACCGCGCCGCGCACCGTTTCTGCAACGACGCTATCCGTGCGCGGCCTCACCGCCGGCTACGGACGCACGGACGTGCTGCATGCGCTGTCGATACCCGAGTTGGCCGCCGGCCAGGTGACCGCCCTGCTCGGCCCCAATGGCAGCGGCAAATCCACCCTGCTCAAGGCACTGGCGGGCCTGGTCCGCGTGCGCGCCGGCAACGTCACGCTGGACGGCCGCGACCTGCTGCGACAAAGCTTCGGCGAACGCGCGCGGCACGTGGTCTACCTGCCCCAGGGCCTGCCCGCCGCCGTGCACCTGCGGGTGTTCGAATCCGTGCTGGTGGCGGCCAAGGCCGGCGACGGCCTGGGTACGCCGGTGGACATGCACGCCATAGACCGGCTGCTGGAGCGCCTGGGCATTGCCCATCTGGCCTTGCAGTATCTGGATTCGCTGTCCGGCGGACAGAAGCAACTGGTGGGACTGGCGCAGGCCTTGATCCGCCATCCGCGCGTACTGCTGCTGGACGAGCCGCTTTCGGCGCTGGACCTGAACTACCAGTTCCACGTCATGCAACTGCTGCGGCAGGAAACCCAGGAGCACGGCCTGATCAGCGTCATCGTGCTGCACGACCTGAACGTGGCGCTGCAGCACGCCGACCGGGCCGTCATGATCCATGATGGCCGGCTGCACGCCGAGGGGCTGCCGGCGGATGTGATCACGCCGGCATCGCTGGCGGCGGTCTACGGGGTGGAAGGACGGGTGGAGGCCTGCTCGCGCGGCCTGCGGCAGGTGCTGATCGACGGGCTGCAAGTACACCCGCACTGAGCGCGAGACGGCGCGATGTCAGGCGCGCAGCGCCACGTCCACGACCGGCGCGCCGGTCATGTCCGCCAACTGCCGCGGCGTCAGGTTGAACACCGCGTGCGGATGCCCGGCGGCGGCCCACAGGCTGTCGTAGTTGAAGAGATCCGCGTCCAACAGCATCACCGGCTTGACCGCATGGCCGATGGGGCACACGCCGCCGATCGCGTAGCCGGTCATGTCGCGTACGAACTTCGCGTCCGCCTTGGCCAGCCCGCCCACCTGCGAGGCCACCTTGGCCTCGTCCACGCGGTTCGCGCCGCTGGCGATGACCAGCACCGGCGCGTCATCCGAGGCGCGCCGGAAGATGATGGACTTGGCGATCTGCGCAACCTCGCAGCCTAGCCCCGCCGCCGCTTCCGCCGAGGTCTTGCCGGTTTGCGGCAGGACGACCACGGGCTTGTCATGGCCCAGCTCCAGCAGCAGGCGCGCGACGCGCTGGGCGGATTCGGGCAAGGCGGCAAGGGACTCAGGCGACATCGGGGCGGCTCCGTGGAGTTGGGAAATCAGCGCGACCAGCGCGCCGAGGGATCGGAAAACGAGTTTATCAGCGCCGGCGCCCGGCGCCCGGCGCCTGCGGGCTAGAATGCGCTCCTGGCTTTCCCATCCGACACCCATGCGTTCCGAACCCGTCCTGCCCCTGCAAACCGCCCTGATCGGCGGCTACGCCTTGTCCTACACCGAGTACGGCAGCGGCGCGCCTCTGGTGCTGGTGCACGGTTCCCTGTCCGACTGCCGCTACTGGAAGTCGCAGATGGCGCCGTTGGGCAAGTCGTTCCGCGTGCTGGCGGTATGCCTGCGCCGCTACTGGCCCGAGACCTGGGATGGCGAGGGTGATGGCTTTTCGATCGAACAGCATGCCAGCGACGTGCTGGAGTTCATCGATACCGTGGCGGGCGAACCGGCCCATCTGGTGGGGCATTCCCGCGGCGGCCGCGTAGCGCTGGAAGCGGCGCTGCAGCAGCCCGGCGCGCTGCGCAGCCTGACCCTGGCCGACCCGGGCCTGCCCTTGCCTGGTGACGACGACCTGCGCGGCGGTTTTCGCCAGCGCGCGCTGGCGCTCATCCGCGACGGCGAGATCGAAGACGGCCTGGCGCTGTTCGTGGATACCGTGACTGGCCCCGACACCTGGCAACGCATGGTGCCGTGGTTCAAGGAGATGGTGCGCGACAACGTCGGCACGCTGTTCGGACAGGCCGAGGAGAAGCCCGAAGCGCTGACGCCGGCGCAGATCGGCACGCTGAAGCTGCCGACCCTGCTGATTGGCGGCGCGCTCAGCCCTGCCCCCTACCCGGCCGTGCTGGACGCGTTGTCGCAATGGCTGCCGCAGGCGCAGCGGGTGACGATCACGGGATCGTCGCATGGCATGAACTTGGGCAATCCGCGCGCCTTCAACGGCGCCATCGAAGCCTTCATCAACGGCTGACGCCGGATCTGCCCGGCCGCAGCGCACGCCTCAGGGTTCGACCGAAGGCGTGTGCTTCAAGCGCCGCAACACAAAGGTGGATCGGCTGTGCCGCACGCCGCGCAGCTTGTAGAGCCGCTTGCGCAGGAATTCCTCGTAGCCTTCGGTCCCCGCCACCGCCACCTTGATCAGATAGTCGTACTCGCCCGTCACGAGAAAGGCCTCGACCACTTCCGGCAGCCGCGTGATCTCTTCGCCAAAGCGCGCCAGCGTGTCGTCGTCGTGATGTTCCAGCGTCACCTCGATCATGACGGTGTCCGGCAGGCCCAGCGCTTTCTGGTTCAAGAGGGCCGCGTAGCCTTCGATCACGCCCGCCTCTTCCAGGGCCTTGACCCGGTTCCAGCAGGGCGTGGGCGACAGCCCCACCTGCTCGGCCAGCTTCAGGTTGGTGAGGCGTCCGTCGGCGCGTAGCGCGCGCAGGATCTTGCGGTCGGTTTCGTCGATTTTGGGCGATGCGGGCATGATGGACGGATAACGAAGATATTTTCCCTTCAAAAACTAATTCTACAAGACAACTATTCTCCAGATTCCCCAAATATGGCGTGAATCAGGAAACCTATTTTGCCCTCCTGCCCGTAGACTCTCCTGCAAGACGGTCACCTATCCCGCCCGTCCGATTTCGGCGTCCACGCTGCGGCATAACCCGGCGCAGGCGCCGGCAGTATCAACGCAGCACGCCGCGCGCCGATCCGCGCGGCAGGAAACCATGTCTCTCGCAGCAGCAGCACCCGCAAGATCCGGCCTGGGCCTGTCCGGCACCGCCATGCTTTTCGCCGCTCCGGCGCTATTCGCCTCCAACATGGTGGCGGCCCGCTGGGCCCATGATGCCAACCTCCCTCCTGTTTTTCTGGCCTTCGGCCGCTGGCTGATCGCCCTGCTGATCCTGCTGCCGCTTGCCGCGCCCGCCCTGCGCGCGCACCGCAAGACCTTGTGGCGCGCCCTGCCGTCGCTGGCGCCGCTGGCAGTGCTGGGCATGGGCGTGGCCGTGGCACCGCAGTACATCGGCGCCCAGAACACCAGCGCGACCAATATCGCCCTGATCTTTTCGTGCAGCCCTATCCTGGTGGCGCTGCTGGAAGCCATCATCTGGCGCAAGCCGCTGTCCGCCCTGCGCGGCGCGGGCCTGGCGCTGGCCCTGGGCGGCGTGCTGGTGGTGCTGGCGCGCGGCGATGCGCAGACGCTGGCCCGCCTGGATTTCGGCCAGGGCGACCTCTGGGTGCTGCTGGCCGCCACCGGCTGGGCCTTCTACACCGTGCTGCAAAAGCGGCTGAGTCTGCCCGCGGTGCCGGACAGCGCCCGGCTGGCGGCCATGATGCTGGGCGGCGTGCTGGCCCTGGCGCCCTTTGCCGCGATCGAGGCCGCGGCCGGCGCCACGCCGCCCTGGGGCGATCCGCGGCTGGCCGCGATGCTGCTGTTCCTGGCGGTGGTGCCCAGCCTGGGCGCGTACTACGTGTACGGCCGCCTGATCAGCCAGGCGGGGCCAGCCACGGCGGGGCTGTCGATGTTCCTGGTGCCGGTCTATGCCGCGCTGCTGGCCTGGCCGCTGCTGGGCGAGGCCCCGCAGCTGTTCCATGCCTACGGCTTCGTGATGATTCTGCTGGGCGTGAAACTGGCCTCGTCGCGCATGCGCGCGGCGGCGGCCACGGCCGCCGCCCCAGCCTGACGCTGACTCAGCGGCCCGAGCCCTGGGCCGCCATCACTTCCTGCGCCACCTGGCGCGGCGCCTCGGCATAGTGCTTGAACTCCATGCTGTAGGTCGCGCGCCCCTGGGTCAGCGACCGCAGCGAGGTGGAGTACCCGAACATTTCGGCCAGCGGCACTTCGGCGCGCACCAGCTTGCCGCCGCCCCCCGCGATGTCCTCCATGCCCTGCACCATGCCGCGCCGCGAGGACAAGTCGCCCATGACGTTGCCGGTGAAGTCTTCGGGCGTTTCCACCTCGACCTGCATCATGGGTTCCAGCAGCACCGGATCGGCGCGGCGCATGCCTTCCTTGAAGGCCATCGAGCCCGCCATCTTGAAGGCGTTCTCGTTCGAGTCCACGTCGTGGTACGAACCGAAGAACAGCGTCGCCTTCACATCCACCACGGGGTAGCCCGCCAATATGCCGGCGTTCAGCGCTTCGCGTATGCCCTTGTCGACCGCCGGAATGAACTCGCGCGGCACCACGCCGCCCTTGATGGCGTCGACGAATTCATAGCCCTTGCCGGGCTCCTGCGGCTCAAGCTTGAGCACCACATGACCGTACTGACCGCGGCCGCCCGATTGCTTGACGAACTTGCCCTCGACCTCGTTGCAGGTCTTGCGTATGGTCTCGCGGTACGCGACCTGGGGCTTGCCCACCGTGGCCTCGACGCCGAACTCGCGCTTCATGCGATCGACCAGGATCTCCAGGTGCAGCTCGCCCATGCCGGAAATGATGGTCTGTCCGGACTCTTCATCCGTGCGCACGCGGAAGGACGGATCCTCCTGCGCCAGGCGGCCCAGCGCGATGCCCATTTTTTCCTGGTCTGCCTTGGTCTTGGGTTCCACCGCCTGCGAAATGACGGGCTCCGGAAAGACCATGCGCTCCAGAATGATGATGTGGGCCGGGTCGGTCAGCGTGTCGCCGGTAGTGACGTCCTTGATGCCCACCGCCGCGGCGATGTCGCCCGCGTAGACCTCGGTGATTTCGCGCCGTTCATTGGCGTGCATCTGCAGGATGCGCCCCAGGCGTTCCCGCTTTTCCTTGATGGGATTGAAGACGGAGTCGCCCGACTTCACGACGCCGGAATAGACGCGGAAGAACACCAGCTGGCCGACGAAGGGGTCGGTCATGATCTTGAAGGCCAGCGCCGAGAACGGTTCGTTGTCGGTGGGATGCCGTTCGATTTCGTGGTCGCGCTGGTCATGGCCCTTGATCGCAGGCACGTCCACCGGCGAAGGCATGTAGTCGATGACCGCATCCAGCATGGCCTGCACGCCCTTGTTCTTGAACGCGCTGCCACAGAGCATGGGGACGATTTCGTTGGCGATGGTGCGCATGCGCAGACCCTGCTTGATCTCGTCTTCGGTCAAGGGTTCGCCCGACAGGTATTTTTCCAGCAGGGTTTCGTTGGCTTCGGCCGCCTTCTCCACCATCTTGTCGTGCCATTCCTGGGCCTGCGCCTGCATTGCGGCGGGAATGTCGCGGTACTCGAAGCGCACGCCCTGGCTGGCCTCGTCCCAGATGATGGCCTTCATCTTGACCAGGTCGATCACGCCTTCGAAATGGTCCTCGGCGCCCACCGGCAGCTGGATGGGCACGGCGTCGCCCTTCAGGCGCTCGGCGATCTGCCGCTGCACGCGCAGGAAGTCCGCGCCGACACGGTCCATCTTGTTGACGAAGGCCAGCCTCGGCACCTTGTACTTGTTGGCCTGGCGCCAGACGGTTTCCGACTGCGGCTGCACGCCGCCCACGGCGTCGTAGACCATGACCGCGCCATCCAGCACGCGCATGGAGCGTTCTACCTCGATGGTGAAATCGACGTGGCCCGGCGTGTCGATGATGTTGATGCGGTGTTCGGGATAATTGCCCGCCATGCCCTTCCAGAAGGCGGTGGTGGCGGCCGACGTGATGGTGATGCCGCGCTCTTGTTCCTGCTCCATCCAGTCCATCACGGCGGCGCCGTCGTGCACCTCGCCGATCTTGTGGGTGATGCCGGTATAGAAGAGGATGCGCTCGGTGGTCGTCGTCTTGCCCGCGTCGATGTGGGCGCTGATGCCGATATTGCGGTAAAGCTCGATACGCGTCTTGCGAGTCATGGCCTCTTCCCTTGCAGTGAACTACCGGGCGAAGACGGCAAGCCCGACCGGGCCTTGCCGCGGCGGGCGCCATGCCGCGTAGGGTGCTTGAGAATCGCGGAACCGCGCCCGCACTGATGCGTAAATATTACGCGCGGCGCGCCAGGAAACAAGCCTAGTCCCTGCAAAGGCCAAGGATAAAAAAAGCCCCTCCAGCGGGAGGGGCTCGGTAGCCATGCACCAGCCTGGGGCAGCTCCGTAGAGCATTCCGCGGCGGTCGATGCGACAGGCTACTTCTTTTCTTCCTTGACGCGATACACCAGCACTGCCGTGCTGGCCAGCGACAGGACCTTGGCGGTGACGCTGCCCAGCAGCAGGCGCGACAGGCCGCTGCGGCCGTGGCTGCCGATGAAGATCAGGTCGCAGCCGGCGTCGGCGGCGGCTTGCACGATGCCGTCGGCAACGTTGAAGTTCGACACGGCGCGCGACTCGGACTTCACGCCAGCGGTGTCGGCGCGGTCGGTGATCTGCTTGAGGTACTTGTCGGCCTGCTCGGCGGAGGCCTTTTCGTAGTCTTCGTCGGTGATGGCGTAAGCGGCAGCCATGCCGTCAAAACCGATCGTTGCCGCGAAAGGCTGGGTCACGTAGAGCGCGACGACTTCAGCGCCCACGGAACGCGCAAAGCAAATGCCGGCATTGGCGGCTTGGGCCGAGAGCGGAGAACCGTCGGTGGGAATCAGGATCTTCTTGAACATCTTGCCTGCTCCTGTTTGTGAGGTACCTCCATGCTACCGGAAACGCGCCAGGTTCACATCAACCGAACCCGGCGCGCCTTGATGCGCGTCAAGCCTGCGTTCAACCCAGCTGCTGGGCGGCGGCGAACAGATTGGTGCAGCGGGTGCCGGTGCGGCAGTACGCCAGGACCGGGCCGGGCAGCGTGCGCAACAGCTCGGCGAAACGCACCACGTCGGCGGCGGTCATGGCGCTGCCCACGACGGGCTGGTATTCGATCTGCAGGCCGGCGGCCAGGGCAGCCTTGGACACGTCTGCGGCGGTGGGCTGGTCCGGGCCGCCTTCGAAATCGGGACGGTTGATGATCACGCTCTTGTAGCCGGCGGCGGCGACGTCCGCCATGTCGTCCGGGCCGAGCTGGGGCGCGACGGCGAAATTCTGGGTCAGGGGTTTGATGGGTGCGGACATGGCGGTTCCTTCAATGGCTTCAAAGAGACAGCTTTCTATTATTGATTGCTGGAGACGTTTTGCGCGAAGATTTTTTCCAGATCGGTCCAGACGCCCCGATGATCGGCGATCGTGACCGAAAAGCGCAGCATCGTCGACGGCGCCTGGGACGGGGAAAACAGCGTGCCCGGCGCCAGCAGCATGCCGTGGTCGGCCGCCACGCGCGCCAGCGCCTCGGTATCGCGACCGTAGTCGGCCCAGACGAACATGCCGGCGTGCGGCTCGTGATGCACCGTCAAGCCCAGTTTCAGCAGTCCTTTCAGGCACCGCTGGCGGGCATCGTCCACCCGCAGGCGCACGCGCTCGATGTGGCGGCGGTACTGCCCTTCCATCAGCACCCGGTGGATCACCCGCTCGCCGAGTTCGGGCGAGGTCAGGCCGGCCAGCATCTTCAGGTCGGCGAGCTTCTGCAGGATCTCGGGATTCGCGGCCAGATAGCCCACCCGCAGGCTGGCCGCCAGCATCTTGGAATAGCCGCCCACCAGGATCACCCGCTTCAGGCGGTCCAGCGCGGCCAGCTTCATGGCGCCGCCTGGATGCAGTTCGCCGTAGGTGTCGTCCTCGACCACCAGGAAATCGTGGCGTTCGGCGATGCGCAGGATGTCGTAGGCGGCGCCGGCCGACAGCGTGTGGCCGGTGGGGTTGTGCACCGAACCGTTGATGATGAAGAGCTTGGGCTTGTGCTGGGCCGCCAGCTGTTCGAGCAGCGCCGTGTCGGGGCCGTCCGGGCCGCGCGGCACGCCGATCAGGCGCGCGCCGAAGGCGGCCAGCCGGCCGAAGATGACGAACCATGCCGGGTCTTCGACCAGTACGGTGTCGCCCGGTTTGACCAGGTGCCGCGCGATCAGGTCCAGCCCGTGCGTGACGCCGTTGGTCGTGAGCAGATTGAGTTCCGGATGCGCAGGCACGCCGTCGTTCTGCAGGAAGGCGGCGATCTGCTGGCGCAAGGGGCCGAAGCCCTGGGGATGCCCATAGCTGACCAGATGGCCGCGTACGGAGCGGCCCACGGCGCGCACCGCGCCTGCCACCATCTCGGGGTCCAGCCAGTCCGCGGGCAGCAGTCCCGCGCCGCCGGGCATGCCTGAAGGATTGGTGTCGCGGAACATGCTGCGCAGCAGCCAGGCGACGTCGATCCGCGCAGGCGGCGTGAACGCCGCGGGCGCCGCGCTGGCCACGGCGGCCAGTTGCCCGCTGCGCGCCCGTACGAAGAATCCCGCGCCGCGCCGCGACTGCACCAGGCCGCGGGCCACCAGGCGGTCGTAGGCCTCGACCACGGTGAAGCGGCTGACGCCCGACTGTTCGGCCATCTTGCGGATCGACGGCAGGCGGGTGCCGGGCCGCAGGCCCTGTTCATCGATGCGGCGCGCCAGCCCGTCGGCCAATTGCGCCACCAGGGTGGCGTCGGCCTGGCGCACGGGCTGCCAAGGCATGGAGGCGGTCGCGGCGGAAGCAACTGTCATGGGGATTTCACCAGGCCAGTGATTAAAGTGATATGCAAAAGTGTACCGGTACTGTACCGACAACTATGCGTAGAGTGACAGCAATGCCGAAAACCCGCAATAGCGGATGGGCGCGATGCCCGCGGCGTTCCCCTACCTTGGTGGCTGCGATGACCCGTCCCGCTTTCTATCCGACCTCCCAGGCTGCGCCTGGCGCCCCCGCTGGGCTATGGGAGGGGTACGGCTATGGTTTTCTGGGAGTGCTGGTCTTTTCCCTGACGCTGCCCATGACGCGCCTGGCGGTCGGCGAGCTGGCGCCGCTGCTGGTGGGACTGGGCCGCGCGCTGCTGGCGGCCGTGCCGGCGATTGCCGTGCTCTGGCTGACGCGCGCCCGCCGGCCCAACCGCGAGGAATGGCCCGGCGTGATCCTGGCCGCCCTGGGCATCGTGGTGGGCTGGCCGCTAGCGTCCTCGCTCGCCATGCAGACCGTGCCCGCGTCGCAGGGCGCCGTCTTCAATGGGCTGCTGCCCCTGTCGACCGCGGCCTTTGCCGCGCTGCGCAGCGGTGAGCGCCCCTCGCCCGCCTACTGGGCCTGGGCCGTGCTGGGCGCCGCGCTGGTGACGGCCTATGCGCTGCGCCAAGGCGAAGGCGCCCTGCAGACGGGCTATCTGTGGCTGCTGCTGGCCGTGTTGCTGGGCGGCCTGGGCTATGCCGAAGGCGCGCGCGCTTCCCGCACGCTGGGCGGCGGGCGCACCATCTGCTGGGCCCTGGTGATCAGCGCACCCGTGGTGGCCGCGCCAGTCGGCTGGATGGCGGCGCAGCAGGCCAGCTGGCCCAGCGCCCCGGTGATCTACGCCAGCGCCTATCTGGCGCTGGGATCGATGTTCCTGGGCTTTTTTGCCTGGTATCGCGGCCTGGCCGTGGGCGGCATCGCCCGGGTCGGCCAGGTGCAGTTGCTGCAACCGTTCCTGACGGTGGTGGCGGCCGCATTGTTGTTTGGCGAATCGGTGGAACCGGCGACGTATGTCTTCGCCGCTGCCGTGATCGCCGTCATCGCCGGCGGACGCCGCGCCATCGTCAGGACCAAAGAATGAATCTGCTCCCCTCCAACTGGGCCGACGTGCCTCTGATGTCCCTGTCCTTGCTGGGCCCCCTGGCCATGTTCGCGCTGGTCAGCTCCATTACGCCCGGACCCAACAACGTAATGCTGGCCTCGTCCGGCCTGAATTTCGGCTTCCGCCGCAGCGTGCCGCATCTGCTGGGCGTGAACCTGGGCTTCACCTTCATGATCTTCCTGGTCGGCATCGGACTGGGCTCGGTGTTCCAGCAGGTGCCGCAGTTGTACACCGTGCTGAAGTACGCGGGCGCGGCCTATCTGCTGTACCTGGCGTGGAAGATCGCGAATTCAGGTGAAATGGACGACGGCGAGACGCGCGGCAAGCCGTTCACCTTCCTGCAGGCCGCCGCCTTCCAGTGGGTCAACCCCAAGGCCTGGGTCATGGCCGTGGGCGTGATCGCCACCTACACCCCGCAGAACGGCTTCTTCGCCAATCTGGTCATCGCCACCGTAGTCTGCGGCATCGTCAACCTGCCCAGCATCGGCATCTGGGTGACCTTCGGCACGGCGCTGCGCCGCGTGCTGCACAAGCCCTGGGCGATCCGCGCCTTCAATGTCGGCATGGCGCTGCTGCTGGTAGCGTCGCTGTATCCGGTCGCGCTGGAGATGCTGCACTGACGCGGCCCTCAGGCCAGCAATCCCACAACCACGGCGGGCGTGACCAGCACATTGAACAGGCCCGCCATCACCATCACCAGGCCCGCGACGGCGCCCTCATCGGCCGCCAGCTCGCGGGCCTTGGCCGTTCCGGCGCCATGCGCACCCATGCCGAACAACGCGCCGCGCGCCAGCGCCGAGCGCAGCGGCAGCCAACGCCGCATCAACTGGCCCATGGCCGCGCCGAACACGCCCGTAACGATCACGAAGACGGCGGTCAGGTCCGGCACGCCGCCCACGTGCGACGACACGGCCACCGCGAACGGCGTGGCCACCGAACGCGGCAGCAGGCTCAGGCGCAGGTCCGGCGACAGGCCCAGCAAGCTGCCCAGCATCCAGGCGCTGGCGCCTGCGATCAGGCTGCCCACCGCCACGCCCGCCACCAGCACGGGCCAGTAGCGGCGGATCAGCGCGCGCTGTTCATACAAGGGCAGCGCGAAGGCGACGATGACCGGCCCCAGCATTGCCATCAGCCAGTGCGACCCCGCCATGTAGTCCCGGTAGCCGGTGTGCAGCGCAAGCGCAAGCGCCAGCAACAGCGCGGGCGCCACCACCAGGGTCGACGTGCACCAGTAGGCGTAGCGCCGGTAGAACAGGCGCGCGCAGACATAGGCCAGCACCGTCGCGGCGGGCCAGAACAACAAGTTGAAATCAGCTGGCATGGCGGTTCATCCAGCGGTAGCAGAGATCGATGGTCAAGGCCGTGCCCGTCATCACCAGGGCCGTGCCCAGCAGGATGACGGCCAGCAGCTTCAGGCCCAGCACGCCCAGGAATTCGCGGTGGTCCAGCAGCGACATGACGGCCGGCACGAAGAACAGCAGCATCTCGCCCAGCAGCCAGCTGGCGCCGCGATGCACGTTGCGCACCCGCAGGCGGCGCGTGGCCAGCAGCAACAGCACCAGCGCCATGCCGATGACGCCGCCCGGCACGGGCAGCCCCAGCAACTGGGCCAGCGCCTGACCCAGCAGGGAGAAGAGGACCAGCAGGCAGATTTGCAGCACGCGGCTGCGGCGCAGCTTGCTGCGTAGAAGAATGGCGAGACGTGGGCGAGACATGAGACGAAGTTCCTGCGGCAAGCAGATGTTTTACGCCTGCGGCGCCCATAGATAAAATGAATTCATTGAATTCAGCCCATTCCAATAAGGCATAAAAATGGAACTGCGTCCCCTGCGCGCCTTGGTCGAAGTGGTCCGCCAGGGCGGTTTCTCCCAGGCCGCCAAGACCATCTTCGCGACCCAGCCCACCGTGAGCAAAGCGGTGCGGCAGCTGGAAGACGAACTGGGCATGCCGTTGCTGGACCGCCACGCCCAGCCGCCGCGGTTGACCGCCGCCGGCGAAATCGTCTACCGCCGAGCCGTCGCCATGCTGGCGCAGCGCGACGATCTGCACGCCGAGCTGGACGAACTGAAGGGGCTCAAGCGCGGCGTGCTGCGCCTGGGCCTGCCGCCGCTGGGCAGCAGCACGCTGTTCGCACCCATGTTTGCGCGCTTTCGCAGCCGCTATCCGCAGATTGAAATCAGTCTGGTGGAACACGGCAGCCGCCGGCTGGAGGAAATGGTGATGGCCGGCGAGATCGAACTGGCCGCCTCGCTCAAACCGGTGCCCGACATCTTCGAATGGAAGCCCGTGGCGCGCGAGCCGCTGGTGGCGCTGATGCCGGCCGACCACCCCAAGGCGCATGCTGAAACCGTCGGGCTGAGCGACTTGCGGGACACGCCTTTCATTCTGTTCGAGACGGGCTTCGCCCTGAACCGCATCATCCACGACGCCTGCCAGCGCGCCGGCTTCGCCCCTGCCGTTGCCGCGCGCAGCGGCCAGATCGATTTCATCGCGGCGCTGGTGGCGGCCGGCCTGGGGGTGGCCTTCCTGCCGCGCCTGAAGGCCCGCGAAGAGCTGCACGCCGGCGTGGCGCGGGTGCCGCTGCGCGATGCCGGCACGGACTGGGAGATGGTGCAGGTGTGGCGGCGCGGCGGTTACCTGTCGCATGCCGCCCAGGCCTGGCTGGCCCTGACCCGCGAAGTCCATCCCGAAGTATGCTGATGCCGGAACCCAGCCGCCTCGCCCGGGTCAGATAATCCATGCCAGCCTTCCCCCGCCTCTCTCCCCGCCGCCTGTTCGCAGTTGCCCTCTTGGCCGGCGCCAGCGTCGTCGGCTGCACCCAGCTCGATTCCTGGCAGCGGCAGACCATTTTCTCCCCCCAGTCCGAACCGCAAACATGGTGGCGCGAACCCGCCGCCGGCACCCAGGTTTACGACCTGACGCTGGCCGGCGGCGACAAGGTGCGCGCCTGGTACTGGCAAAGTCCCCAAGCCGGCGCGCCCACCGTGCTGTACCTGCATGGCGCACGCTGGAACCTGAACGGCAGCGCCTTCCGCATCGACGGCTGGACGCGCATGGGCTATTCCGTGCTGGCTATCGACTACCGCGGCTTCGGCGCCTCGACCCCGCGCCTGCCGTCCGAGGAAAGCGCGCTGGAAGACGCAATGGCCGGGTTGAAGGAGCTGGCCCGCATCCAGCCCGATCCGGCGCGCCGTTTCATCTACGGCCACAGCCTGGGCGGCGCGATCGCGATCGACCTGGCCGCGCGCCCCGAACAACCGGCGTTCGCCGGCCTGATCGTGGAATCCAGCTTCACCAGCATCGGCGCGATGCTTGCCACGCTGCGCTGGGGCAAGGTGCCCGGCGCCAGCCTGCTGGTCACGCAGCCGTTCGCCTCGGTGGAAAAGCTTGCGCGCATGCACACGCCCATGCTGTTCATGCACGGCACCGCCGACCGCGTGGTGCCGCACACCATGAGCGACGAGCTCTACGCCGCCGCCAGCAACGTCGCGCCCGAGCTCAAGCGCCTGGTCAAGATCGAAGGCGCCTCGCATTCCGGCGCCTTCCGCAGCGGCGCGCAGTATGAAACCGCAGTGAAGACTTTCATGCAGGACGCGAGCCGCGCGTATCCGCGCAAGGCAGGCTGACAGCCCTCCGCGTCGACGCGGCAGGCTCGGACTGCCTGCCCATGCCTCCTTAGCGCGCTTCCCTTTCGTGACCCGCCCCGCGGAAAGACACGCGCCGCGCTGGCCCCACGCCGAAAGCAATGCCCTCTTGGGAAATCCCCCGGGTTGACCCGCCCCGGGAAATCCCCGAATCAAAATATCTTCTAAATATATTTATCAGATATTAGACTTTGCACCTGCTCGCCGCTCCGCCATTGAAGCGACGGCATCTTGAGGAGAAGCCAGTTGAGTAACGTGCATTGGCAGGGCGTCTTCCCTGCCGTAACGAGTAAGTTCCATGCCGACGAGACCCTCGACTTCGAGGCGATGCGCAAGCACTTCGGCTTCCTGATCGACAACGGCGTACACGGCCTGGTCACCTGCGGTTCGCTGGGCGAAGCCAGCACCCTGACCCTGGAAGAAAAGCTGGAAGTGACGCGCTGCGCGGTGGAAGTCAGCGGCGGCCGCATTCCGGTCCTGGCCAACGTGTCCGAGACCAGTACCCGCGAAGCGCTGCGCTTCATCAAGGCCGCCGTGGAACTGGGCGTGGACGGCTTCATGCTGATGCCCTCGCTGATCTACGTGGCGGACTCGCGCGAAGCGATGCAGAGCATCCGCACGATGGCCGAGGCCGCGCAGAAGCCCTGCATGATCTACAACAACCCGGTCGCGTACCGCGTGGATCTCAAGCCCGAGCACATGGCCGAACTGGCCGACTGCAAGTGGCTGGTCGCCATCAAGGAAAGCAGCGACGACGTGCGCCGCCTGACCGACCTGCGCAACGCGCTAGGCACGCGCTATCAGCTGTTCATCGGCGTGGACGACCTGTCGTTCGAGGCGCTGGCGCTGGGCGCGGACGGCCTGCTCGCCGGGCTGGTCACCGCCTTCCCGCGCGAAACCGTGGCCCTGTACGACCTGATGAAGGCCGGCAAGTGGCAGGAAGCGCTGGCGCTGTACCAGTGGTTCACGCCGCTGTTGCACCTGGATGTCTCGACCAAGCTGGTGCAGAACATCAAGCTGGCCGAGACCCTGGCCGGCGTGGGCAATGAGCACGTGCGCCGCCCGCGCCTGCCGCTGGCCGGCGCCGAACGCGAACGCTGCGTCGCCATCATCCAGGCCTCTCTGGCCAAGCGCCCCGCGCAGTACCAGTCGAAGTAAGGCCGGGCTCCGGAAGAAGCACGAACCTCCTGGCGCGTGGCGGGACCGCGACGCGCCAGGGCCTGTCCCCAGCAAGCCCAACGGACATCATGCAAAGCGACATCATTCTTCAGACACGGGGCCTGAGCAAGGAATTCCGCGGCTTCGTGGCCGTCAACAACGTCGACATGAGCGTGCGCCGCGGCGCCATCCACGCGCTCATCGGCCCCAACGGCGCGGGCAAGACCACCTTCTTCAATCTGCTGACCAAGTTCCACATCCCGACGCGCGGCGAGATCCTGTACGACGGCGTGGACATCACGCAGGAACGCCCCGCGCAGACCGCGCGCCGCGGCATCGTGCGCTCGTTCCAGATTTCCGCCGTCTTTCCGCAGCTGTCGGTGCGCGAGAACGTGCGCGTGGCCCTGCAGCGCAAGCTGGCCGTGGACTATTGCTTCTGGCGGTCGGAACGCACGCTGGAAAGCCTGCACCACCGCGTCGAGGAACTGCTGGATCAGGTCGGCCTGCGCACGCACCTGGACGTGGCCGCGGGCGACCTGCCCTATGGCCGCAAGCGCACGCTGGAAATCGCGACCACCCTGGCGCTCGAACCCGAGCTGCTGCTGCTGGACGAACCGACGCAAGGCATGGGCCACGAGGACGTGGACCGGGTCAAGCATCTGATCAAGCAGGTCAGCGCGGGCCGCACCATCCTCATGGTCGAACACAACATGAAAGTGGTGGCGGACATCTCCGACACCATCACCGTGCTGCAGCGGGGCGAGATCCTGGCCGAAGGCCCCTACGCGACCGTATCGGAAAACCCGGCGGTGCGCGAAGCCTACATGGGAGCCGAAGATGAATGAAGCCGCCGCAGCCTCCAGCATGCTGGAGATCCGCAACCTGCACGCCTGGTACGGCGAATCGCACATCCTGCACGGCATCGATCTGGACGTGAAGCCCGGCGAATGCGTGACCCTGCTGGGCAGGAACGGCGCGGGCCGCAGCTCCACGCTGAAGTCCATCCTGGGCCTGGTGGGCCGGCGCAGCGGCTCGATCAGGATCCAGGGCCAGGAGACCGTCGGCCTGCCGCCCCATAAGATCGCGCGCCGCGGCATCGGCTATTGCCCTGAAGAGCGCGGTATCTATGCATCCTTGACCGCCGAGGAAAACCTCATGCTGCTGCCCTCGGTGGGGCCGGACGGCATGTCGGTGGCAGAGATCTACGACATGTTCCCCAACCTGAAAGAACGCGCGCACAGCCCCGGCACGCGCCTTTCGGGCGGCGAACAGCAGATGCTGGCGATGGCGCGCATCCTGCGCACCGGCGCCCGCCTGCTATTGCTGGATGAAATCACGGAAGGCCTGGCCCCCGTCATCGTGCAGTCCCTGGGTCGCGTGATCCGGCAATTGAAAGAGCGCGGCTACACCACCGTGCTGGTCGAGCAGAACTTCCGTTTTGCCCAGCACCTGGCCGACCGCCATTACGTCATCGAGCACGGCCAGGTGGTGGCGGTGATAGACCGCGCCGAAGTCCAGCAATCGCAGGACAGGCTGAACGCCCTGCTCGGCATTTGAGTTTTCCAGACGCATTCCTTCCGACCGCAGTCCCCTTCCTACACGGAGCGTAGTCAGATGAAATTGAATCGAATCTCAGCAGCGCTGTTCGCCATCGGCATGATCGGCGCCGCCCAGGCCCAGACCAAGGTCAGCGATGACGTGGTCAAGATCGGCGTCCTGACCGACCTGTCCGGCGTCTATTCCGACCTGGCCGGCAACGGCTCCGTGATCGCGGCCCGCATGGCCGCCGAGGAAATGGGCAACAAGGTGCTGGGCAAGCCGGTGGAAGTGGTTTCCGCCGACCACCAGAACAAGCCCGACGTCGCGGCCAACCTGGCCCGCGAATGGTTCGACCAGGGCAAGGTCGACATGATCACCGACTTCCCCACCGCGTCCACCGCGCTGGCGGTGATGGAAATCGCCAAGCAGAAGAACCGCGTGACCATGCCGTCGGCGGGCCTGTCCACCGCGATCCTGGGCGAAAAGTGCTCGCCGTTGAACGCCCAATGGACCACCAACACCTACGCCCTGGCCGCCGGCACCGCGCGCGCGCTGGTCAAGGAAGGCAAGAAGAGCTGGTACTTCATCACCGCCGACTACACCTTCGGCCACTCGCTCGAAAAGGACGGCACCGAAGTCATCCAGGAGAACGGCGGCAATGTGGTGGGCGTGTCGCGCCATCCCTTTCCCGGCAACGACTTCTCTTCGTTCCTGCTGAAGGCGCAGGCCTCCAAGGCGGACGTGATCGCGCTGGCCAACGCCGGCAACGACACGGTCAACGCGGTCAAGCAGGCCAACGAGTTCGGCATCAACAAGAAGCAGATCGTGGCGCCGCTGCTGACCTACATCTCGGATGTGCACAGCATGGGCCTGGCCAAGGCGCAGGGCATGTACCTGACCGAAGCCTTCTATTGGGACTATGACGACGCTTCGCGCGCCTGGGCCCAGAAGTTCTTTGAAAAGGCCAAGAAGATGCCGACCGCCTCGCAGGCCGGCGTGTATTCGGCCACGCTGTCGTACCTGAAGGCGATCGAAGCCGCCGGCACCGACGACGCACCCGCCGTGATGGCCAAGCTGCGCGAAATGACCATCAACGACGCCGTGATCCGCAACGGCAAGCTGCGCGCCGACGGCGCGCTGGTGCACGACATGCTGCTGCTGCAGGTCAAGACGCCCAAGGAGTCCAAGGCGCCGTGGGACTACTACAACGTGAAGTCGGTGCTCAAGGGCGAGGACGTATTCCCCAAGCCCCAGGCCGCGTGCTCGTTGAACAAGACCTGATGCCGCCACGCGCCGCACGCACAGCGTGCGGCGCCGGCTGCCATGGCCGCGGCGCACCGCCGCGCGCTTCCCGGAAATCGACGCGACACCTTTCCGCCCGCCGCCTACCATGTTCGACATCTCGCTTTCCGCCTTGCTCGCCCAACTGCTGGTGGGTCTGATCAACGGCTGCTTCTACGCCATCCTCAGCATGGGGCTGGCCATCATCTTCGGCCTGCTCAACATCGTCAATTTCACGCACGGCGCCCAGTTCATGATGGCGGCGTTCCTGGCCTGGATCGGCTTCACCCAGCTGCCGCAGTTGCTTGGGCCGGGCGTGCAGATCAACTTCTGGGCCGCGCTGATCCTGGCTCCCCTGCTGGTGGGGCTGGTGGGCGTCGTGATCGAGAAGACGCTGCTCAAGCGCCTGTACCACCTGGACCACCTGTACGGCCTCTTGCTGACCTTCGGCATCGCGCTGATGATGGAAGGCGGCTTTCGCTACTTCTACGGCATTTCAGGGGTGGGCTATGAGCCGCCCGAGGTTCTGCAGGGCGGCTTCGACCTGGGCTTCATGTTCCTGCCGGCCTATCGCGCGTTCGTGGTGGTGGCGTCCCTGGTGCTGTGCCTGGCCACCTGGTATCTGTTCGAACGCACCCGCCTGGGCGCCATGCTGCGCGCCGGCACCGAGAACCCCAGGCTGCTGCAGGCTTTCGGCGTGAACGTGCCAGTGATGATCACCCTGACCTACGGCTTCGGCGTGGCGCTGGCCGGCGTGGCCGGGGTGCTGGCCGCGCCCGTCATGCAGATCAACCCGCTGATGGGCTCGAACCTGTTGAACATCGTGTTCGCCGTGGTCGTGATCGGCGGGCTGGGCTCCATCATGGGCGCCATCGTCACCGGGCTGACGCTGGGCCTGCTGGAAGGGCTGACCAAAGTGTTCTATCCCGAAGCCTCGACGGTGGTCGTCTTCATCGTCATGGCGATCGTTCTGCTGACGCGCCCCGCCGGCCTGTTCGGCAAGGAGAAATAAGGTGCAGCGCATACCCTCCTCGATCCGCATCCTGGCGCTGCTGCTGGTGCCGGCCCTGCTGGTGCCGCTTTTCCCGCAGATCGTCTATCCCGTGTTCGTCATGAAGGTGCTGTGCTTTGCGCTGTTCGCGCTGGCCTTCAACCTGCTGACCGGTTTTACCGGCCTGGTGTCGTTCGGCCATGCCGCCTTCTTCGGCTGGGCCGGCTACGCGGCCGGCGAAATGATGATCCTGTTCGGCGCCCGCGGCCTGCCGCCCGAAATCGCCATCGCTTGCGGCGTGGCCATGGCCGCGGCCATCGGCTGGGCCATCGGCTGGCTGGCGATCCGGCGCACCGGCATCTATTTCGCGATGATCACGCTGGCGCTGTCGCAGGTGGCGTACTTCATGGCGGTGCAGGTGGGCTGGACGCGCGGCGAGGACGGCATGCAGGGCATCCCGCGCGGAAAGTTCCTGGGCCTGGTGGACCTGAGCGTGGACGCCAACATGTATTACTTCACGCTTGGGGTCTTCCTGCTGGGCTTTCTGTTCGTCTACCGGGTGATCCATTCGCCCTTCGGCCAGGTGCTCAAGACCATCCGGGACAACGCGCCGCGCGCCATATCGCTAGGTTACGATACAGACCGGTGCAAGCTGCTGGCCTTCGTGCTGTCGGCCTCGGTGGCCGGCCTGGCCGGTTCGCTGAAGGCGCTGGTGCTCCAGCTGGTTGCATTGAACGACGTTTCGCTCGCCACCTCCACCGAGGTGCTGCTGATGACGCTCCTGGGCGGCATCGGCACGGTATGGGGGCCGGTGGTGGGCGCGACGCTGGTCGTCAGCTTGCAGAACTATCTTGCCACCCTGGGCGACATCGTCACCATCGTCATCGGACTGATTTTCGTGTTGTGCGTGTCGTTCTTCCGGCGCGGATTCGTCGGCGAATGGCTGGCCTACACGCAGTGGCGCAAAACGAAGGAAAACAACAGTTGATGGCAGCAGCAGAATCCAAACGGCGCGCCGCCGATGTCGCCTACGACCAGATCGAAAGCATGATCGCCACGCTGCAATTGCAGCCGGGCAGCGCGGTCGTGGAAGCGGATCTGGTGGAAATGACCGGCCTGGGACGCACGCCGCTGCGCGAGGCGCTGCTGCGCATGGTGGCCGCCGGGCTGATACGCCAGGAACCGCGGCGCGGCCTGCGCGTGTCCATGATCCAGCTGGCAGACCACATGGACCTGATCCAGACCCGCCGGGCGCTGGAGCAGCTGATCGCGGCCAGCGCCGCGCGCCGCGCCACCCCGGCGCAGCGCAGCCAGATCGTGGATTGCGCGGCGCAGATGATCCAGGCGGCGGAAGGCGGCAATCTCGACAACTACATGCATGCCGACCAGATGCTGGACCACGTCTGCCACCAGGCCTGCCGCAACGCCTCGGCCGTGAATGCGGTGGCCCCTTTGATCATCCAGTGCCGCCGCTTCTGGTACGCCTACCAGCACGAGGGCGACATCGCCGAGGGCGCTCGCCGCCACATGCTGATGGCCGAGGGCATCGCCACCGGCAACGAGTCCGCGGCCATCAAGGGCGCGGACTCGCTGATGGACTACCTGGAGATGTTCACGCGCAAGGTGATTGACGCGTGACGGCCGGCGCGGCCTGCCCTTTGCGGCGGGCCAGCCACTGCAGGACCCGTGGCCGCGAGCGGTCATAGGCCAGGTTGTAGAGGAAGGCGTAGGGCAGATAGAACAGCACCAGCGCGATATCCAGCACAAAGGCCTGCCACAGGCTGATGTCTAGCCACCAGGCCGCCAGCGGGATCACGATCAGGATCAGGCCCAGCTCGAAGCCGAAGGCATGCACCACGCGCAGCCGCAGCGTGCGGGTCCAGCCCATGCGGTTCTCGATGCGGTCAAAGCCGGCGTTGTAGATCATGTTCCAGACCAGCGCGATCCAGGCGATCACTGCCGTCAGCACGCCCATTTCGAACAGGGACTTGCCCATGGCCCAGGCGGCCGCCGGGGCGCACAGGCCGATGGCGATGATTTCGAACAGAAAGGCGTGGAGGAAACGTTCTTTAATGGATTTCTTGGCTTGCGTCATGACCCACCTGCGGTCGGTTGATACTCAGTGGCAGGGATTCTCGACGATATTTCCGTTACCATAAAGATAGTTTTCATCGGAAAAACCGATAACATCGGACATCCCACCCATGCGCCACTCCCTGGAATCCCTGGCGGCGTTCGCCCAGGTCGCCTCCGAAGGCACGTTTTCGGCTGCCGCCCGCAAGCTCGGGAAAAGCCAGTCCACGGTCAGTGAAACCATCGCCAACCTGGAAGTGGACCTGAACGTGACATTGTTCGACCGCAGCCAGCGCCAGCCCGCGCTGACCGAAGCCGGCCAGGTCCTGCTGGGCCAGGCCCTGCAAGTGCTGGCTGCCAACGATCGGCTGAACCGCAGCGCCAGCCAGCTGGCCGAGGGCCTGGAGCCCCGGCTGACGGTGGTGCTGTCCGACACATTCCAGTCCGAGACCTTCGACACCATGCTCAGCCAGATCGACCGGCGTTATCCGGCGCTGCGCTTCGAATGCCTGATCGCGGAATACGAGGACGTGGTGGCGCTGGTGCAGCAGGGCCGCGCGCACCTGGGACTGATGGCCGCCCAGGACAGCTACCCGCCCGACGTGGCGCACGCGACGCTGGCGGAGCTGTCTGAGATCGTCCTGTGCGTGGGCCGCGGGCATCCGCTGGCCCAGCTGCCGCAGGTCACGCAAGACCAGCTGAAGTCCGAACGCGCGCTACGCCTGAGCACTTACGAGCTGGGCGACAAGGACGCCGAGCCTGCCTATGCGACCTGGTCGGCGCCCGGCTATCTGATGCTGCTGGAAATGGCCAGCCGCGGATTCGGCTGGACCGAGCTGCCGCGCTGGATGATCCAGCGCTTCGGCCAGGATCAGCTGGTGGAGTTGAAGTCGCCGGGCTGGCCGCGCCACATCCGCGTCGATGCGGTCTGGTCACGGCGGCGCGCGCTGGGACCTGCGGGCGCCTGGCTGCTGCAGAGCCTGACGGGCGGCTAGAGCCAGCCCGCGCCGCAACGACCTTGCAGCCGATCAGCGCGCCGTGGCCGGCAAGCGCGAGATATGCACCCCGTTGGCGTTGAGCCAGTCGCCCAGCTTGGGGCTGGCCAGCACGTCGAATTCCGCGCGGCGCTGGCGTGACATGGCGCAGCCGTCCTGGTTGCCCATGGCCGGATGGCACATGAGCAGGTCGCAGTCGCGCGCATTGAACAGCCAGTTCTGCAGCAGATCCGCATAGCGACGCTTGCCGCCTGCGAAACCATAGACGCCCAGCAGCCGGCGGTTGGTGCGCATGCCATCCTGGCGCGCTTGGCGCGCCAACGCCGCGGCGCCCAGCGCGCCGATGACACGCGCCTTGATGGCCTCCTTCATGGGAATGCCGAACTGCATGCCCGGCGCCGTCTGGCGCAGCCATGGCATACGGGCGCCGTAACGGCGCTTGAGCAGTTGCAGCAGGCGCTCGCGAATGCCGGGCAGTTGATGCACGTGCTGGTGACCGTCGACATAGTCGGGCGCGCGGCCGAACGCGGCCTCGAAGGCGTCGAACTGACGCTCCAGCTGCGCCTCGATCCACTCTCCGTCCAGCCTGCCCGTGTAGGCATTGAGGATCAGCCGGCTCAGCGTCGGCATGGGCTCGGCGCCGGGCATGAGCGATTCGGTGAAGTTCACATGCAGGCCGATATCCACGTTCAGCGGCGCCAGCCGCCTCGCATTGACCGCAAACGAAGGGCCCAGCGCGAGGCAGCTGACCGCGCTCAGGCGGCCCATGCCGGCCAGCGCAATCATGCCTTCATCGATGTCGGCATTCATGCCAAAATCGTCCCCGCAGACAACGATACGTTTGCTCATCGCTATACCTCTGACTTCCTTATCTTCACGGCTTTCATGCGCGCCCTGCTGCAACAAGTAAGCACTTTCATTGCTGTCGGATGCGCGGCCGCAGCCACCCATTGGGCTGTCGCCGTGGGTTGCGTCGAACTCTTCCGCCTGCCGCCCCTGGCCGCCAACCTCGTGGGCTGGCTGATCGCCTTCGCAGTGTCCTTCGCCGGCCATTACCGGCTTACATTCCGACATTCCAAAACTCCCTGGACGGTAGCAGCGCGCCGTTTCTTCTTTGTGTCAGCCGCAGGCTTTCTCATCAACGAAGCCACCTACGCCTGGCTACTGCACAACACTGCCATCCGCTACGACATCCTGCTGGCGCTGATCCTGCTCGGGCTTGCCGTGGCGACTTTCATCGTCAGCCGGTTCTGGGCATTCCGCCACAAACCCGCTGCCTGAACGCCGCGTCCACGTCGACGCGCCACATCACGTACTTCACGCTGCTCACCACCGGCGCCAGCCCCTGCAGCGGCGGATAGGTGGGGTTGTCGGCCGCAGTGCCCCACACCCAGAAACGCGCGCCTTGCTCCGCCTGGCACAGACGCGCGGTGAACTCCGCGGGACTGAGCAATACCTCTCCGCCCGTCTCGGGATCGAACTGGGCGGCGTCGTACAACTCCTTGCGCCAGTTGTCGCGCACGGGGACCTCCGGGTTGCGCCAGTCGTCCACCACCCACGCAGGACGCGCCGCCCTTGCGTAGAGCGCCAGATCGAAGGGATAGGTGTGCAGCGAGACGAACGTATCGTCCGGCCGCGCCTGTTCCCGCACCACCCTGGCCAGCGGCTCCGCGCTGCCGCGCGCGTTGTTCGCCGCAATGCCCACCGCGATGACGCAGATGCCCGCCGCCAGGACCGCGCTCAGGCGCACCAGGCGAGTAGCACCCTCGGCATCGGCGCGCCTGGCCCCCTGGATCACTTCAGCCAGCAGAAAAGCCAGCGGCGCCAGCGCCGGCAGGACATAGCCCACGAGCTTGGACTGCGGCAGCGAAAAAAACACGAGCACGACGGCAAACCACACCAAAGCCAGGCGCCGCAGGCTGCGCGTAGGGCCCACCCAGAACGCCTGGCGCAATATGCCGCCGCCCCACAGCGACCAGGGCAGGCTGAGCCCGACAATCACCGGCAGATAAAACCAGAACGGCTGCGCATTGTTGAAGCCGCTGGCCGCGAAACGCTGGAAATGCTGATAGACGAAGAAGTAGTCGTAAAAACCGGGATAGCGCAGCTGCATCAGCAAGAACCACGGCGCCGCCACGGCGACGAACGCCAGCAGCGCAGGCGGCCAGCACAGCGCGGCCAGGCCGCGCCAGCGCCGCTCCCACAGCAGCCAGACCAGCAGGATCGCGCCCGGCAGCGCCAGGCCGATCAAGCCCTTGGCCAAGACCGCCAACGCCGCCAGCACGCCGGCCGCCACCGCCATCGCGCGCCATGCCTGCCCGCGCTCGACGCGCAGCGCCGTGTCCACGGCGGCCAGCACGCACAGCGTGATCAGGCCGGCAACCAGCATGTCCAGATTTGCGAACTGCGCGCCGCCATAGAAGAACGGCATGGTGGCGAGGACCAGCACCGTCAATGCGGCGGTCTCGGTATCTCGGTAGCGCCGCACGAAGCAATACAGGGCCGCCACGGCGCCCCACGCGGCCAGCCAGGAAGGCACCCGCGCCGCCCAGGGGTGCACGCCGAACACCGAGAAGGACAGCTCGGTCAGCCAGTAATAGAGCGGCGGCTTGTGGAAGTACGGCATGCCGTCCAGCAAGGGCACCGCATGCGAGCCGCTGCGCAGCATGTCCCAGGCCACGCCTGCATAGCGCCCTTCATCGGGCAGGGTCAGGGGCCTGATCCAGGCCAGGAAGGCAAGCCACGCGCCTATCGCAAGCAGGAAGCGTCCTGCCGGCGGGGTCCAGTCGGAACGCCGCCAGAAAGTCGTGGCGGACATGTCAGCCCAGGCCTTTGCCCGGCCGGGAAGCCTGGCCCTGCCGGCGGCGCACGACGAAGAGCGGCCGTCCCTTCACTTCATCGAAGATGCGGGACACGTACTCGCCCACCACGCCCAAGGAAATCAAATTTACGCCGGCAAAGAACAGCACCGCCGTCACGATGGTCGTCCAACCGGAGACCTGGTTGCCGAAGAACAGGTACTCGCCGACCAGATAGGCCGCGTAGCTCAGCGCCAGCATGGCGAAGGCCACGCCGACCAGGCTGACCAGACGCAGCGGCCAGGTGGTGAAGGCGGTCAGGCCATCCAGCGCCAGCCGGAATAAGCGCATGCTGCCGAAGCGGCTGTCGCCGTGCATGCGTTCCTCGGGGGTATAGGCCAGGGCCTCGCCCTTGAAGCCGACCCAGGCGTACAGGCCCTTCATGAAACGGGTCCGTTCGGGCAGCGCGATCAGCGCGTCCACCACGCTGCGGTCCATCAGGCGGAAGTCGCCCGCGTGCGCCGGCACATCCACGCCGCGCGCGCCGCTCAACAGCTTGTAGAACCAGCGCGCGCCGGTGCGCTTTGCCCAGGATTCGTCGGCGCGGGTCTCGCGCACCGCGTAGACCATTTCGGCGCCGGCGGCCCAGCGCGCCAGCATCTGTTCGATCAAAGCAGGGGGATGCTGTAGATCGGCGTCCAGGCAGATCACCGCATTGCCGGTGGCGGCTTCCAGGCCGGCGCTGATCGCGGCTTCCTTGCCGAAGTTGCGCGACAGCTGCACGTATCGGAAACCGTCGTGTTCGGTCCATTCGGCCATCAGCGCTTCCGTGCCGTCCGTGCTGCCGTCATCGGCCACGATGATCTCCCAGCTGGTGCAAAGCGCCTCCAGGCGGTTGCGCAGCAAAGGCAGCAGGACCCGCAGGTTTTCGCATTCGTTCAGGCAGGGAATCACGCAAGTCACGCAGGCGTCATACGGTACGGGCGCCTCGGCCGCCGGCCATACCGCTTCCAGAGGATACGATTTGGTCAACACTTGCGGGACGGCGGATTCGGACCGGAATTGGATGTGCATGGCTCTAGACTCGGAATGCAGGACTATGGCGAGCAGTATGCGAAGGGTGTCGTTGAATTTTCATAAAATGCGGCGCCCGACGATCCGGCAATCCAGGGCGAATTCTAGGGAGCCCCTCCCTGAAAACAATAAAGTCCCGTGAACCTGTGTCCCCAATTTGTGAAGCCCTGTAAAGCCTGAGGCCGTCCGTGCATCGGTAAAATGCGCCCGAGTTTTTTGTTTTCGCAGGTTGTCATGCAATATCAAGTCCGGCTCATGCAGGCCAGCGACGTGGACGCCATCCTGGCTCTCCAGACCCTGGCCTACCCCGGTTTCCTGCTGGAAAGCGCGGATTTCTTCCAGAATCGCCTGGCGCTCGCCCCCGCGCACTGCTGGGTGGCGCAGCCCGCGGCCAGCCCCGATGCGCTGCTGGGCTACCTGATCTCCTATCCCTGGGATGCGGGACTGCCGCCCGCCCTGGACGTCGCGCTCGCGACGCTGCCGGCCGCGGCCGACCACTGGTTCCTGCACGACTGCGCCGTGGCGCCCTCGGCGCAAGGGCTGGGCGTGGGCCAGGCGCTACTGCGCGCCGCCGCCCGCAGCGCGCATGAGGGCGGCTTGCACCGCGCGAGCCTGGTGTCACTGGAATCCGCCGTGGGTTATTGGCAGCGCCACGGCTACCTGCCGGTCAGCGCAGACAGCGCCGATCTGACCGAAAAACTGGCTGGCTACGGGCCGCGCGCGCAATACATGTCGCGCGCATTTCCGCTCTAGCCGCCCCGGCCGTGGCTGCCTGCGCCGCGGCTTTCCGCCCGCCCGGCTTCGCACCGCGCGCCGCCCCCCTGCCCCCATGTACACCGCCCGCGCGGCGGACGTAACATAAGCCTCAGTCCGTGAGAGGCGGCAGGGTTCAAACAGCCAGAAAGTTCACCGTGCCCTGACAGGGCGCAAAGGTACCTATGATCTCGCTTACGCCCGTTCAATCACTGCTGGCATGCTGCCTCGTCCTGGTCATCGGACGCGTGCTCACCACCAGGATCGGCTTCCTCGCCCGCTACAGCATTCCGGACCCCATCGTCGGCGGCCTCCTGTTCGCCGTACTGGCCTACCTGCTGGCGACCTGGGGCGGCGTATCCGTCTCGCTGGAAACCAGCATCAAGCCGACCTTGCTGCTGCTGTTCTTCGGCAGCATCGGCCTGACCGCCAACCTCAAGCTGCTGGCCAAGGGCGGTCCCAGGTTGATTGCCTTCCTGCTGGCCCTGATCCCGTTCCTGGTGCTGCAGAACGCCGTCGGGCTGGGCATGGCCTGGCTGCTGGACATGCATCCGCTGATGGGCCTTTTGGGCGGCACGATCACGCTGGTGGGCGGGCATGGCACGGGCGCGGCCTATGCCACGCGCTTCGCCGACTTCAACAACATCCAGGACGTGATGGCGCTGGCAATGACCGCCGCCACCTTGGGGCTGGTGCTGGGCGGCGTGGTGGGCGGGCCGGTGGCCGAATGGCTGATGCGGCGCCACAAGCTGGCCGGCAGCCTGGACCACGCGCCCGGCGACGGCCACGAGCCTGCGGACCTGACGGAAAACGCACCCGCGTCCTCTGCAGGCTCCTACATCGTCTCCCTGACCGCCGCCCTGGTCTGCCTGGTGGTCGGCGGCTACCTGGCCGCCCTGGTCGAGGACGCCCCGGTCAGCCTGCCGAATTTCCTGTGGTGCCTGGCCACGGGCGTACTGATCCGCAACGGCGGCGAAAAGCTGGGTCTGAAGCTGGACGACCGCGCCACCGAAATCATCGGCACCATCTCGCTGTCGCTGTTCCTGGGCATGACGATGATGACGCTGGACCTGTCCAGCGTGGCGCGCCTGGCCGGCCCACTGGCCCTGATGCTGGCGGTGCAGACCCTGGTGTGCGCGCTGTATGCCGCCTGGGTCGTGTTCCGCATGCTCAAGCGCGACTACGAAGCAGCCATCATGTCGGCCGCCTTCTGCGGCTTCGCGCTGGGCGCGACCGCCACCGCCATCGCCAATATGCAGGCGCTGACGCGGCGCCACGGCCCGGCGCCGGAAGCGTTCATCGTCGTGCCGGTCACCGGCGCCTTCCTGGTCGACATCCTCAACGTGATCGTGCTGACCTCGCTGATCTCCTTGCCGTTCGTGGGAGGTATGTGACCATGTTCAAACGTCTTGTCATTCTGAGCTTCTGCCTGCTGCTGGCGGCCTGCGGCCGCGCGCCCGATACCGACGCCCTGCGCGCCGACGTGGAACGCAGCCTGGCCACCGCCTACGGCGCGGATTTGTTCCGCATCGCCGAGATCAAGCGCATGGGCTCGGCCTCGGACAGCAGCGCCCCGGCGGGCGAAACCCGCCGCGTGGTCTATTACGACGTCGAACTGGACCTGGCGCGCAACATCACCCTGGGCGCCTGGGACCAGCCCGGCGCCGCCGCGCTGGTCACGCTGCTGGGCGCAGGTCCGCGCAGCATCAGCGGCGTGAAATCCGGCGGCAACCAGGCCGGCGACCGCATCGTCGCGCACGCCAGCGCCATCTACCGCCAGGAAGGCGACACCTGGAAGCTGGTGACCCCGGCCGGCTTCAAGGCGGCCGAGGCGCCCAACCTGGACACCGGCGCGCCGCCTCCCGTCACGCGCCAGCTGCTGGACACGCTGGACCAGATCACCCATTCGGTTTCCTACAGCGCCTCCAGCACCGCGCAACACGTAGTGCAGCAGGAACTGGAACGCTCCGTGGCGCGCATCAACGGCCGGCTGGCCCGCATGCAACAGGGCTATCCGCTCGCCGGCGGTCCGGACCGCGGCGAGTATGTGGCGTTCGCGCGCGCCCTGAGCGACGTCGCTCGCAAGCAGCAGATCCGGGTCTCGCCGCTGATCACGGGCGGCGGCGCCGAGAACATTGCGCTGTTGCGCAGCGGCGACGCGGTGGTGGGGCTGGCCCAGGCCGACACGGCGCGGCTCGCCTATGACGGCAAGGGGCCGTTCGCCGGCCAGGGGCCTTTCACCGGTCTGCGCGCCCTGGGCAGCCTGTATCCGGAACTGGTCCATATCGTGGTCCGCGACGACGCCGCCCTGCGCGGCGTACGCGATCTCAAGGGCAAGACCATCGCCCTCGGACCGGAAGGCTCGGCGGTGCGCGCCACGCTGGAAACCGTGCTGGCCGCCCACGGCCTGCAAGCCGGCCGCGACTACACCGTGGCCGATACGCCCTTCACAGAGTCCCTGCCTGCGCTGAACTCCGGCAAGGTCGACGCCGCCGCCCAGGTCATCGGCGTGCCCGCCACGCCCTTGCGCGATGCGCTGACCCAGGCGCGACTGAAGCTGCTGCCGCTGGACCCTGCCGCCATCAAGACGCTGACCGGGGCCGAGGACAACGCGCTGATGCCGCTGGACATCGCCGCCGGCACCTACCCCAACCAGACGGAGCCTATCTCCACCGTGGGCATGGCGGCTCTGCTGCTCACCACCGCGGACCTGACCCGGGACGAGGCCCTGGTGATCGTGCGCGCGGTCTATGTGACCGGGCAGGACCTGCTGGCCGCGGGCTCGGCCCAGGGCGCTCAGGTGGGCCTGGCGACCGCCCGCCGCGGCCTGACCGTGCCGCTGCACGACGGCGCCCAGGAAGGGCTGGCCAAGCTTGAACAGGCCAAGCCGCAATAAAGCCGGTTGCGCTTATGATTGCGCTCCCTACCAGGAATCTCCATGAATAAATTCGATCTGCAGAAAAACCAGGCCCTGAAGCTGGCCGGCCAGCTCAAGCAAGCCTCCACCCCGGACCGCTTCGGCACCGCCTCGCAAGTGCCCGACCGCCGCGAACAGCGCAAGCTGGACCAGGCCGCCGGCCTGGTGCCGTTCCCGCTGAAGCTGTCGCAAGCCCACGCCGACAAGCTGCGCGCCCTGGCGGCCGAACGCGGCGTGTCCACCAACGACATCGTGGCCGAAGTGCTGCAAAACGCGCTGGACAAGTAAGCGCATGCACATCTGGGTCGATGCGGACGCCTGCCCCGCAGTCATCAAGGACATCCTGTTCCGCGCCGCCCAGCGCTGGCAGCTGCCGCTGACGCTGGTGGCCAACCAGATGCTCTACACCCCGCCCTCGCCGCTGATCCGCGCGGTGCAGGTGCCGCGCGGCTTCGACGTCGCCGACGCCCACATCGCCGAGCGCGCATCCGAGGGCGACCTGGTGATCACCGGCGACATCCCGCTGGCCGCGCAAGTCCTGGAGAAAGGCGCAATGGCCCTGAACCCGCGCGGCGAACGCTATACGCCGGAAACGATCCGGGAGCGGCTGGCGCTGCGGGACATGATGGAAGAGCTGCGGGCCAGCGGCGTGGATACCGGCGGCCCGGCCGCATTCAGCCAGGCCGACCGCAAGGCCTTCGCAAACCAGCTGGACACGCTGCTGGCGCGCGCGGCGCGCAAGACGCAGCAGGGCTGAAGTCCGGCCGGCCGCGGCTGGCGGTCAATAGAAGGTGATGTAGGCCTTGTAGATGATCGTGCCCAGGGCCGTGATCAGGCCTATGCCCATCAGCCCCATGCCGAGATTGCGGTCGCGCAGCCCGAAGCCGATCAGCATGAGCGCCACCCCGGCGCCGATGATGATCAACATGGTAGTGGTGTGCTCGGACATGACCTTCTCCTGTTCGCCTACGCCTGGCCCCACGGGCCAAAGCCTTTGTTATCCATGATAGTCAGGCTTGCATGCGACGCGGCTCAATCGATGAGAGTCCGCTTGCGTCAAATCAAGCTAAGCGTAATGAAAGGGACGGTTCAGCGCAATGGCTTGCTCGCAATGGGCAAGGCGTCCGGGCTTGAAGGCGGAATCATGTTCGATACGCACAAAACAAAAAAGCCAACCTCGCGGTTGGCTTTCTTTGCTTTGCGTCTTTTTTAACTTTGGTACGCCGACAACGATAAGCCCGGGGCTTACGTCATCTTCCAAGGGTCTTTGGTGGGTAGTACTGGGTTCGAACCAGTGACCCCTGCCGTGTGAAGGCAGTGCTCTACCACTGAGCTAACCACCCCGAAAGAGGCGAAATATTAGCACATTTTTTTGGACGTGTGCAAGTCGCCTCGAAAAAACTTTATGCGGCCGCCACCGGCGCGTCGATCTTGCGCCAGGTGCACTCCCCGCCCACGGACTTGTCCAGGGCCGCGAGATAGTTTTCGTGTTCGGCCAGTTCCGCCTCGCTGGCCTTGATCACGGGCAGGCCCGAAGCGTCGAAGCGGGCCAGCTCGATGCCATTGCCGCCGCCACTGGCGCTGTCGTCCACGTCGATCAGCAGCGCGTCCTGGCCGCGGGTCATGGCCAGCCAGACTTCCGCCAGCAACTGCGCGTCCAGCAATGCGCCGTGCAGGGTGCGGTGGGCGTTGGAGATGCCGAAGCGGTCGCACAGCGCATCCAGCGAATTGCGCTTGCCCGGGAACAGCGAACGCGCATGCAACAGCGAATCCGTGACCGTCTCGCAGTACTCGGTGACCGCGCCGCGCCCGGTCTTGGCGAGTTCGGCGTTGAAGAACTTGACGTCGAACGCGGCGTTGTGCGCGATCAGCTCGGCGCCCTGGATGAACTTGACGAATTCGTCCGCGACATCGGCGAAGCGTGGCTTGTCCGACAGGAACTCCGTGGTCAGGCCGTGCACGGCCAAGGCCTCGGGGTCGCTGTCGCGGTCCGGGTTCAGGTAGATGTGCAGGTTGTTGCCGGTGGCCATCCGGTTGACCATTTCCACGCAGCCGATCTCGACGATGCGATGGCCCTGGGCAGGGTCCAGTCCGGTGGTTTCACTGTCAAAGATGATCTGGCGCATAACTTATTCCGACGCTTGGGCAGGCGCGGCGGGCTGCGCGTGCGGCGCCGGAGCGGGGTCCGGGTGATGCGCTGCGCTGCCGGCCTGGCCGGGTTTCTTGCGTGCGGTGGCGATCAAGGTATAGGCCACCGGCACGACGAACAAGGTCAGTAGTGTACCCAGCATCAGCCCGCCCACCAGGACCCAGCCGATCTGCTGGCGCGATTCCGCCCCCGCGCCCGTGGACAAGGCCAGCGGCACGGTGCCCAGCACCATGGCGCCGGTGGTCATCAGGATGGGGCGCAGGCGCAGCACGCTGGCTTCGACCACGGCCTCGAACAACTCCTTGCCCTCGTCGCGCAGCTGGTTGGTGAATTCGACGATCAGGATGCCGTGCTTGGTGATCAGCCCCACCAACGTGATCAGGCCGATCTGGCTGTAGATGGACAAGGTGCCGCCGGTCAGCCACAGCGCCAGCAGCGCGCCGGTCATGGACAGCGGGACCGACAGCATGATGATGAAGGGATTACGCCAGCTTTCGAACTGCGCGGCCAGCACCAGGTAGATGAAGGCCAGCGCCATGGCGAAGACCAGATAGATGCTGCCGGAGGAATCGCGGAACTCGCGCGATTGGCCATCCAGGTCGGTCACGATGGTGTTGGGCAGCACGTCGCGCGCCACCTGGTGCATGTGCGTCAGGACTTCGCCCAGCGCGTAGCCGGGCGCCACCGCGCCGTCGATCTTCACGGCGCGCAGGCGGTTGAAGTGGTTCAGCGATTGCGGCGATACGCCCTCGTGCACGCCCAGCAGATTGTCCAGCTGCACCATGCTGCCGTCGCGCGCCCGCACGTAGATGCCCGAGATATCGGTGGGGTTGGCGCGGTCGCGCGGCGTCACCTGCACGATCACGTCGTACTGTTCGCCTTCGTCCTTGTAGCGCGTGACCTGGCGGCCGCCCAGCATGGATTCCAGGGTGCGGCCCACGGTATCCACATTGGCGCCCACGTCGGCCATCTTGTCGCGGTCCACGCGCACGCGCAGCTCGGGCGTATTCAGGCGCAGGTCCGTATCCAGGTTGATCAGGCCGGGATACTTGCGCAGCTCGGCCAGGAACACCTCGGTCAGGCGCGACAGCTCGGCGTAGGACGCCTGGCTCATGATGATGAACTCAACCGGCTTGGAACGCGCCGACTGGCCCAGCGACGGCGGATTGGTCGGGAATGCACGCACCCCGGGCAGCGAGGCGAATTGCGGCTGCAGCTGCTGCGTGATGGCCTGCTGCTTGCGGCTGCGCTCTTCCCAGGGTTTCAGGCGCAGGATAGCGGTGCCGTCCGTCACGGTGGGGAAGCCCACGGTCACCTGGCTGCCGCTGGCCTCCGGAATGTCGGAGTAGAACTTTTCGATGCCCAGCATGCTTTCCAGCGTGTAGTTCAGCGTCGCCCCTTCAGGCGAGCTGACGATGCCAAACACCACGCCGCGATCCTCGATGGGCGCCAGCTCGCTCTTGACGACCTTGAACAGCACGCCGCTCGCGGCCGCGACCGCCAGGCCGATGGCCACTACCACCCAGCGGTGGCGCAGGGCCAGCGCCAGCGCGCGCCGGTAGCCGTTGCTCATGCCGTTGAGCCAGCCTTCGATCAGGTTGTACCAGCGGCTGTGGCTGCTCTGGTGGCGCAGCAGCACCGAACACATCATGGGCGTGAGCGTCAGCGCCACGAAACCGGACACCAGCACGGCGCCGGCCAGCGCCAGCGCGAATTCGATGAACAGCCGCCCGGTGCGGCCCGTGGCGAAAGCCAGCGGCGCGTACACGGTGACCAGCGTCATGGTCATGGCGACCACCGCGAAGCCGATCTCGCGCGAACCGCGCAGCGCGGCCTCCTTGCGCGGCATGCCCTCTTCGATGTGGCGGAAGATGTTCTCCAGCACCACGATCGCGTCGTCCACCACCAGGCCGATGGCCAGCACCATGGCCAGCAGCGTCAGCGTGTTGATGGAAAAACCGAACAGGTACATCAGCGCACAGGCGCCCACCAGCGACACCGGAATGGTGACGATGGGGATGATGCTTGCTCGCAGGTTGCGCAGGAAGAAGAAGATCACCAGCACCACCAGGACGATGGCTTCGCCGATGGTGTGGAACACGGAGTCGATGGAGCGTTCGATGAACACCGACGAGTCATACGCGATGTTCAGCTTCATGCCGGCCGGCAGGTTCTCGTTCAGGCGCGCCACTTCCTCGCGCGCCGCCTTGGACAGTTCCAGCGGGTTGGCGGTGGACTGGCGCGTCACGCCGATGTTGATGGCGGGCTTGCCATTGAAGCGCGACAGCACGCGGTCGCTGGCGGCGGCGATCTCCACATTGGCCACGTCGCGCATGCGGACCGGATAGCCTTTGACGTTGGCGACGATCACGTTCTCGAACTGGGCCGGCGTCTGCAGGTCGGTGGAAGACACCACCGAGAACTCGCGGGCGCGCGACTCGATGCGGCCGGCCGGAATCTCGACGTTCTGGCTGCGCAGCGCGGCCTCCACGTCCTGCACGGTCAGGCCGTAGGCGGCGAGCTTGTCGCGGTCCACGTAGATGCGCATGGACGGCAGGCGTTCGCCGAAGACGCGCACCTCGGCCGCGCCGGGCAGCACCGACAGGCGGGTCTTGATGTAGCGGTTGATGTAGTCCGAGGTCTGGATCGCGGAGTACGAACCGGACTCGACCGCGATGTAGATGATGGGCTGGGAATCGGCCTCGACCTTGCCGATGATGGGCTCGTCGATCTCGTCGGGCAGGAAGCGGCGGGCGCGCGAAACCTTGTCGCGGACTTCCGCGGCCGCGGCGTCCGGATTGCGGGACAGGTTGAACTTGATGTTGATGAGGCTGCGTTCCGAGCGGCTGCGCGAGGTCATCACATCCACGCCCTCGATGCCGGCCAGCTGGTCTTCCAGCGGCTTGGTCACCTGCGATTCGATCACCTCGGGCGAGGCGCCCTTGTAGGTGGTGTCCACCGACACGATGGGCTCGTCGATCTTCGGATACTCGCGCACGGTCAGGCGCGAATACGAAATCAGGCCGATCAGCACGATGATCAGCGACAGGACCGATGCGAACACCGGCCGCTTGATGCAGGTTTCCGAGATACGCATTGCGCTACCGCCACATAGGGAAAAAAGCCGGCGTCACGCGCCGTTGGCCAGGACGGTCACCGCGGCGCCGTCTGTCACGCGCTGCAAGCCCGACACCACCAGCCGGTCGCCCGCCGCCACGCCGGTCAGGATTTCGACGCGGCCCTCGCGGCGCTCGCCGATGGTGACCTCGCGCCGCTCGGCCACGCCATCCTTGACGCGGTAGACGTATTGCGTCGCGCCCGAGGGCGACAGCGCGGCTTCCGGCGCGACCAGCGCCTTGTCCTGGTTGAACTGCAGCTGCACGCGGGCGAACATGCCCGGACGCAGCACCGCATCCTTGTTGGGGACCGTGGCGCGCAGCAGGATGGAGCGTCCGCCCGCGTCGACCAGCGGGCTGACCGCGTAGACCACGCCCTGGCGCTCCTGGCCGGGCAGCGCGTCCATGCGCAGCGTCAATTGCTGGCCCACGCCCACCTTGCTCAAATACATTTCAGGGACGCGGAAATCCACCTTGAGCGGATCGATCGCCTCCAGCGGGGCCAGGTCCTGGCCCTGGTTGACGTAGTCGCCCACCGACACGCTGCGCAGGCCCGCGATGCCGCCAAACGGCGCCGAGATCGTCATCTTGTCCAGCCGCGCCTGCGCCAGCGCCACGGCGGCTTCCTGCACCTTCAGGGTGCTGGCGGATTCGTCGCGCGCCTGCTGGCTGACGAAGCCCTTGCCCTGCAGCTCCACCGAGCGCCGGTAGTGGCTTTGCGCCAGCGTCAGGTTGGCGCGCGCCTGGGCCAGCTCGGCGCGCGGCACGGAATCGTCCAGCCGGATCAGCACGTCGCCGCGCTTGACCGGCTGGCCTTCCTTGAAATCGATCGACTGGATGCGGCCCGCGACCTCTGGTCGCAGCACCACGGACTCGTCGGAGCGCAGGCTGCCCACGGCCGAGATGCCGCGCGCGAAAGGAATCTCTTCAACGGCGGCCACTTCGACCCGAACGGGCGCAACGCGCGTCACGAGGGGCGCCTCGACGGCGCCGGGTTGTGGACTGACGGTTCCGAAGGCGAGCCAGCGCGGCACAAAAACGCCGAGCGCGGCCCCCGCGGCCAACCCTGCCGCTACGGCGGCGAGCAGTACTGCTTTTTTCATGCGCGAATGTGGCGGTATTGCGGCGCGGGCCTGGCATGCCCCCACGCGGACTGCGCCGCAGGAACTGGAATGAGGGTTGGCACTTTAGCACCCGGATTTACATACTGGAACAATCCTGAAGCCGGATGAAAGAACTAAATCCGCCCCAGAGGGCGGATTTGAGGGTATATCCCGATGCCCTCAGCCCCGGCGGGCCGATTCCACGCCCATGTTGGCCAACTGGTCGGCCCGTTCGTTGCCGGGATCGCCGGCATGGCCGCGCACCCAGCGCCAGGACACGGTATGGCGCTGCACCTGTTCGTCCAGCAGTTGCCACAGCTCGGCGTTCTTGACCGGCTTCTTGTCGGCCGTCATCCAGCCGCGCCGCTTCCAGTTGGCGAGCCACTCGGTCATGCCCTTCATTACATATTGGGAGTCCGTATGGATGATGACCGTGCACGGGCGCTTGAGCGCGCGCAGGCCCTGGATGACTGCCAGCAGTTCCATCCGGTTGTTGGTGGTCTGGAGTTCGCCGCCATGCAGGGTCTTTTCATGGCTGCCGGCGCGCATCAGCACGCCCCAGCCGCCCGGACCGGGGTTGCCCTTGCAGGCGCCGTCGGTCCACATTTCCACTTTCTGCTCGTTCGCTTTGTCGTCCTGCATGGTGCTGCTTGGTATTCCTTGCTAAAAAAAGTCCCAAAAATTGGCCCCGCGGCGCGGGACTGGGGCCTCAGGAGCCGTCGTCCGCGTGGCGGTTGACCACCACGGACGCGGCGCGGGCGCGTTTGGGCTTGGCCTTCTTCCAGGCCGGGCCAATGATACGCATGCCGGCCACCCGCTTGACGGCCGACACCAGATAGACCGCGCCGCCCACGCTCCACCAGCGGGCGCCCGCCGACTCCAGGAAGGACCAGCGCTGCAGCCACTTTTCGCTGCGGCAGGCCGGGGCGTAGCAGCCGAAGTGGCTGGCCTCGACCTCGAGCGACAGCAGCTTGAACCAGTCCTTCAGGCGCGGCAAGGACACCTGGGATGACGGCGGCTGCGGCAGCCAGGGTTCCATGCCGGGCATGCGCGTGCGCATGCCCCACATGCTCCAGGGATTGAAGCCCGAGATCACGACCCGCCCTTCGGGCACCAGCACGCGTTCGACCTCGCGCAGCACGTTGTGGGGATCGTCCGCGCACTCGAAGGCATGCGGCAGGATCAGCAGGTCCACGCTCTGGGATTCGAACGGCAGGGCCTCGGGCTCGGCCAGCACCACCCGCGACTGCCAGGCCGCCGCGCTTTCCGCGGACGGGGTCTCCGCGCCCACGTAGCCCTTGAAGGGCATGCGGTTGGCGCGCAGCAGATTCATATCCGCCAGACCCACCTGCCAGGCGTAATATCCGAACACGTCCGCGACAGCCGCATCGAACTGCGCCCGCTCCCAGGCCAGGACGTACTGTCCCGGCGGCGTCTGGAACCATTCGGCCAGTTCTACAATCGGCGGAGTATCTTCTGCCACGTTCTATTCCTTCGAATCCCATGCAAGCCTTGACCGCCCCCACAGGCGGCCGCGATCGCAACGCCGCGGTCTTGCCTCTACCCGCCTTCAACGACAACTACATCTGGGCCATCGTCCGCGGCGATGAAGCCGCCGTGGTCGATCCCGGCGACGCCGGCCCGGTGCTGCAATGGCTGGCCCAGAACGGCTTGAGACTGCGCGCCATTCTACTCACGCACCATCATGGCGACCATGTGGGCGGCGTACCGGAATTGTCCCGCATCGAGGGCATTACCGTATACGGCCCCGCGCATGAACAGCTGCCGCGCTGCGACGTGCGCCTGGCGCAGGGCGACCGCGTGGCGATCCCGGAACTGGACCTGGATCTGGCCGTGCTGGACGTGCCCGGGCACACCGCCGGCCATATCGCCTACTACGGCCGGGCGGCCGGTCAGGAGCCGGTTCTGTTCTGTGGCGACACCCTGTTTGCGGGGGGCTGCGGCCGTCTTTTCGAAGGCACTCCGGCGCAAATGCATGATTCTTTAGGGAAATTTGCCGTTTTACCGCCAGATACACAGGTTTTTTGCGCACACGAGTACACTTTAGCGAACTTGCGCTGGGCCTTGGCAGTCGATCCGGCCAACCGCAGCCTGCAACAGTGGCACCAGCAGGCCCAGCAATTACGAGCAGAAGGTCTTCCCACGCTTCCGTCCACCATCGGGCAGGAACGCGCGGCCAATCCGTTTTTGCGCACGCAAGAAGTTGAGGTCGTCCACGCCGCAGAGCGCTGGGCCGGCCGCAGCCACGCTACGCCGGTAGAGGTTTTTGCCTCCCTTCGTGAATGGAAGAACGATTTCAAGTGACAACCCGATGAATCTATCCCGACTCCTTCTGCCGCTCATGCTGGCAGTCCTCGCCGGTTGCGCAGGAACCAAAGCCCCCGATAGCAAGAACCTCACCACCAATTCGCAAGGGCGATACATCGCCCGCGACACGTCCCGGACGGTTGACCTGACCAACCCGCCCGCCGACGCCTGGGACCGCATCCGCCGCGGTTTCGCCATCCCCAACCTGAACACCGATCTCTCGCAGCAGTGGACCGAGTACTATGCGTCCCACCCCGAGTCGGTGCAGCGCATGGCGGAACGCGCAGGCAAATACCTGTACTTCATCGTCGACGAGATCAACCGCCGCGGCCTGCCGACAGAGCTGGCGCTGCTGCCCTTCGTCGAAAGCGCCTACAACCCGACCGCGCTGTCGCGCGCCCAGGCGTCCGGCCTGTGGCAGTTCGTGCCGGCCACGGGCCAGCACTTCAACCTGAAGCAGGACTGGTGGCGCGACGAGCGCCGCGACCCCATCGCCTCGACCAACGCGGCGCTGGATTACCTGGAAAAGCTGTTTGAAATGCAGGGCGACTGGTACCTGGCGCTGGCCTCGTACAACTGGGGCGAAGGCTCGGTGCAGCGCGCCATGGCCAAGAACGAGGCGGCCGGCCAGGGCACGGACTACCTGTCCCTGAACATGCCCGATGAAACCCGCAACTACGTGCCCAAGCTGCAGGCCATCAAGAACATCATCGCCGATCCGCAACGCTACGCGGTGGCCCTGCCCCCGGTGGGCAACACGCCCTACTTCGTGACGGTCCAGAAGAACAGCGACATCGACCTGGAAATCGCCGCCAAGCTCGCCGAAATGCCGCTGGACGAATTCAAGGCGCTGAACCCCTCGTTCAACCGTCCCGTGATCCGCGGCGACCACGGCCCCACCCTGCTGCTGCCGGCCGACCGCGTCGAGATCTTCAACGCCAACCTGACCAACTACAAGGGCGACCTCAGCGCCTGGAAGATCTACCATACGCGCCGCGGTGAATCCTACGCCTCGATCGCCAAGCGTTTCGGCGTGAGCGAAGCCACGCTGCGCCAGACCAACGACATCGGTTCGCGCCAGAAATCCGCCTCCGGCCAATCCCTGCTGGTGCCGGGCGAACCCGGCACGGGCGGCGTGCAGCTGGCCTCGCTGGCCACGCCGGTGGGCGCGCTGGACTCGACACCGTCGGACAACAAGGCCGCCGCCCCGCGCGGCCGCACCACCCAGGCGCCAGCCGCCCGCGTAGCCAGCGCCCGCCCCAATGTCCGCACCCACAAGGTGCGCCAGGGCGACACGCTGTTCTCGCTGGCCAAGCAGTACGGCACCTCGGTCGACGCGCTGCGCGCGCTCAACAACATCAAGGGCAGCGCCCTGAAGGTCGGCTCGCAACTGCGCGTGCCGGGCACCAACGCCCGCGGCTGATCGGCGCAGAAACAATAAAGACTCACCATGAAACGACCCCAGAAGTTGGACTAGTGTCCGACTTCTGGGGTCAGTCCATTTTCGGCCGGTGATTTCTATGGAAAATTGCTCCCAATCGGCCGAAAAACCATGCGTCGTCAAGCGCAAGCCCAACAAGCTGCATAGGGAACGGCCCCGCAGGAGATTGATTGGCAAGTTCGCTTGCCGCAATCCCACCATCCCTTCTCTTAATCTTGTTGATAGCGAAATTAGTGAAATTATCGATTCAGGATAATTTCTCTAATTTCCGTACATATGAACCCTGTCCTGAACCCATACGCGCCAGGCGCAGGCAGCCCTCCTCCCGAACTCGCGGGACGTGACCACATCCGCGAGGACGTGCGCGTGTGCTTGGAACGCCTGAAGCGGGGCAAGCAAGCCAAAAGCGTCTTGTTGTTCGGCCTTCGTGGCGTCGGAAAGACTGTGCTCTTGGACAAGATGCGATCCGATGCGGAAGATAGAGGCGCGCACACCGTTCGCGTCGAGGCCCCCGAGAATAAGTCCTTGCCAGCACTACTGGCGCCGCAACTGCGCTTGGCCCTCCTGCGCCTAAGCAGAGTAGAGGCCGCCAAAGACATCGCGATCAGGGGGCTAAGAGGCTTGGCCGGCTTCGCAAGAAGGCTCAAGGTCTCGTTTACGGACATCGAAGTCGGCTTCGACTACGAACCAGAACCCGGCCTTGCTGATAACGGAGACCTGGAAGAGGACCTTGCCGCGCTGCTTGAGCAAGTTGGCCGTGCTGCCCGAGCAGCGGATACCGTGGTCGCCCTCTTCATTGATGAACTCCAATACGTTGAAGAAGAGCAACTGGCGGCGCTGATCTCCGCGCTACACCGGTGTGCACAACAGCAGTTGCCCGTTACCTTGGTCGGCGCAGGACTACCCCAGCTACGCGGGCGCATGGGCCAGGCGAAGTCCTATGCGGAACGACTGTTCAAATTTGCCGAGATTGGAGCGTTGAGCACGGCTGATGCAACGTTGGCGATCAACATACCGGCAAACAATGAAAACGTCGAAGTCGAACCCGCCGCGATCGACTCGATCATTGCCGTAACGCAGGGGTATCCATACTTCCTACAAGAGTGGGGAAAATGCGCCTGGGATGTTGCGGCAGCCAGCCCGATCACTGTGGAGGACGTCGAGAACGCGTCTCGCGAAGCCGTCGCAGCATTGGATGAAGGTTTTTTTCGCGTCCGATTCGATCGGCTTACTCCGGCCGAAAAAAAGTACTTACGCGCGATGGCGGAATTGGGACCTGGTCCTCACAGATCCGGTGATATTGCGCAGCAGTTGGGCCGGCCCGTTGCGTCCTTTGGCCCCGTTCGTGGCTCTCTGATCGTCAAGGGAATGCTCTGGAGCCCAACTCATGGCGACACGGCGTTCACCGTGCCTATTTTCGACGCATTCATGAAACGCATCATGCCCGGAGACAGCTGGCAGACGAACTGAGGCCTATGTATTGAGGCACTGGAGAGCAGTCCTTGAAGGCGCTCCCCGAGAGCGTCAAAACCAACTCCTTAACCTCCTCCACCTGCTAACTGCGTACTCCATTGCGCCAGCTGGCCGGCCGTTACGCCCACGCCGCCGCACAGGATCACCGCCACCGATCGTGCGTTCTTCAGGAGATCCGAACCGCCGTCCAGCGCCGCAATCGAGGCGCCGCAGGCGGGCTCGACCAGAATGCGGTGCTCCAGCAGCACGTCCTCGCAGGCTGCCACCGCGGCGGCATCCGATACCACCACGCTCTCGATGGGATGCTCCTTCGCCAGTTCTAGCGCGCGCTCGCAGACCTGCCGCGCGCCCAATGAGGTCGCAATGGACCGGATCTCGGGCAACAGCACCGGCGCCCCCGCGCCCAGGGCCTGGGCATAGGAGTCGGCGCCGGCCGTCTCGGCCGCAATCACCGGCACTTCCGCCCAGCCATTGCGCCGCAGGCCTTCGACCACGCCGCATAGCAGCCCGCCGCCGCCGACCGAGCAGATGACCGCATCCGGCCGCCCGCCCTGCCGGGCCAGCTCGTCGATCATGGTCGCGTGCCCCTCCCACAGCAAAGGGTCGTCGAAGGGATGCAGGAACGCGTCCGCCTCGGTCATGAGTTCCAGCGCGCGGGCATTGGCCTCCATCCAGGAGGCGCCATGCACGATGACCTCCGCCCCTTCGGAGCGGATCAGGCTCTTGGCGCGCTCCGAGGTCGTGGCGGGCACCACCACCGTCACCGGCGTGGCCAGCATGCGGCCGGCGTAGGCCACCGCATAACCGGCGTTGCCGCCGGACGAAGAGATGAAGCGTCGGGCCCCGCGGGATTTGTAGATCTGGCAGGCGTGGCCTATGCCGCGGGCCTTGAACGAGCCGCTGGGCTGCAGCGCCTCCATCTTCAGGCGCACGTCCTTGCCGCTGCGCAGGGAGAAGGCGCGGGATGCGAGCGCCGGGGTTTCGATATGGATTGCCATGTTCCGTTCTTCAAAAATGGGTGAATCAGGCCGCGCTGGCCACGACGCAGCAGACGTTGCCGGGCACGACGATGCCGGGATGGCGCTTGGCGAAGATGACGCCACTGGTCCCGTAAACCAGCTCGACCGGCGCGCGGCGCGGATCGAATGTCTGGTGGATGCGGCCCGCGGGCTGGCCGGCCTCGACGGCTTCGCCATGCCGATGGTAAGCCTCGAACACACCGCGTTCGGAGGCGATGACGTAGGACTTCGCGCCGCTGACCTTGCACAGGGGCGCTGGCTGCGCCGCCAGCGGCTGGGCGCAAGCCTGGTCCAGCACGCCCCAATGCGCCAGCACGCGCAGCGCGCCGGCGCGGCACAGCGCGAGCGCACTGTCCGTCACCGTGCCGCGTCCCGCCATCTCGGTGCTGACACAGGTAAGCCCCGCCGCCACGGCCGTGGCGACGCTGGTGCGGGTATCGCCCAGCGTATCCAGCATCACGTTGAACGGCGCGCCGAAGGCCATTACGGCATCGATGTTGCGCTGGGTCTGCCCGGCGTCTTGCGACGGCTGGACCAGGGCGCTGGGAATGATGTCCAGCGACGAACCGCCGGAATGCAGGCTCAGGAACGCGTCGCCGCGCGAGAACAGCTCGTCGCTGACGTAGGCGGCGATCTGTTCCGTGATGCTGCCCGCATGGTCGCCGGGAAACGTGCGGTTCAGGTTCTTGCCGTCCAGCGGCGAGGTACGCAGGCCGGCTTCCGCTGCCGGCGCGTTGAGCGCGGGCATGACGATCAGGCGCCCCCGAATGCGGTCCAGCGGCAGGTCGCGGATGAATTCGCCCAGCACGATCTGGCCTTCGTACTCGTCGCCGTGGTTGCCGGCTTCCAGGATGACGGTGGGGCCGTCGCCATTGGCCAGCACCGCCATGGGTATGCGCACCGTGCCCCAGGCGTCTTCGTGCGGCGACTGCGGGATGTGCAGGAAGCCCGCCTGGCGTCCAGGCGCGTCGAGATCGATGTCGGTGAAGGCCGTCGCGCAGTGCGGGTTGCGTGCCGGCAGGTGCGCGACCCGCCGGTCACGCAATAACGGCGACTCGCGGAATGTCGGTTTCGTCATAGACCTTTTGGGTATACGTTATGGGGTTAAATCCGAAAATATAGGTATTTGACTGACCAGCAACAAATACTTTTGATGCTTGCTACATATGCCCGGGAGGCATGGCATGGAATTGAGACAGTTGCGCTACTTCGCAGCGGTGTGCGCAGCCGGCAGCGTGGCCGGCGCGGCGAAGGCGTTGCATATCGCCCAGCCCGCCCTGTCGCGCCAGATGATGGCGCTGGAAGAGGAATTCGGCGCGCAACTGCTGGTCCGGTTGCCGCGCGGCGTGGCGCTCACGCGCGCCGGCGAAGCGCTGCTCGCCCACGCGAAACTGATGCTGGCGGGTTCCGAAACCCTGCGGGCGCAGGTGGCGCTGGCGGCCAATGGCAAGGCAGGCTCGCTGAAGATCGGCATCATGCCCGGCTACAGCTGGCTGCCCGACCTGGGACAGGCGATCGCGGCCCTTTCGCGCGCCTCGCCCGATACCGATGTACAGCTGGAATCCGGCCTGTCGGCCTGGCAGCTCGATGCGATCAAGCGCCACGAGCTGGACGCGGGCGTCGTCGCCTGGCGCTCTCCGCTCGATGGCGAAGTGGAGGGAATGAAGATCTATGAAGACCGCATGCTGCTCGCCATGCCCGCGGCGGTGGCGCGCAACGTCGGCAAGATCCGCAGGCTCAAGGACCTGGCGGGCCAGAAGTTCATCCTGTTCCCGCGCGCCGGATCGCCCTCGCACTATGACGCGCTGGTGCGCATCCTGAAGGCCGCCGGCATTCCGTTGACGCGCCCGGCCGCCGTGGCGACCGATCTTCCCACCATCCTCGGCCTGGTGTCGGCCGGCCTGGGCTGCGCCATCATTCCCGCCTCGTTCCGGCTGCATGGTCCGGCCGGCGTGGTCTTCAAGGAAATCGGCGGCATAGACCTGACGTTCGATCTGGAGTTGGTCTGGCGCACCGACCAGCGCGATCCCTTGCTCGCCAGTTTCGTGCGCCTGTTTCCGCCGCTCTGAAAACCGTCCTAAAGGCTCATGCCGGTCGGATCCGTCCCAGGGATTTTCATATCGCGAAACCGCGCAAACTCCTTAAAATAGGCGGATTCCAGAGGGAAAAAATCAAAGGATAGAAATATGGGCTTTCTCGCCGGCAAGCGCATCCTGGTCACCGGGGTGCTTTCCAACCGATCCATCGCCTACGGCATCGCGCGCGCCTGTCACCAGCAAGGCGCCGAACTGGCGTTCACCTACGTGGGCGACCGCTTCAAGGACCGCGTAGGCGAATTCGCGGCTGAATTCGGCAGCAAGATCGTGCTGCCCTGCGATGTGGCCGAAGACAGCCAGATCGAAGGCGCCTTCGCCGAACTCGGCCAACACTGGGACGGCCTGGACGGCCTGGTGCACTCCATCGGTTTCGCCCCGCGCGAAGCCATCGCCGGCAACTTCCTCGACGGCCTGTCGCGTGAAGGTTTCCGCATCGCACATGACATCTCGGCCTACAGCTTCGCCGCCATGGCCAAAGCCGCGCTGCCGCTGATGGAAGGCCGCAACGGCTCGGTGCTGACGCTGACCTACCTGGGCGCCGAACGCGTGGTTCCGAACTACAACACCATGGGCCTGGCCAAGGCCTCGCTGGAAGCCAGCGTGCGCTACCTGGCCACGGCGCTGGGCCCGCGCGGCATCCGCGCCAACGGCATTTCCGCCGGCCCCATCAAGACGCTGGCCGCCAGCGGCATCAAGGACTTCTCGGCCATCCTGAAGTTCGTGGAAGCCCAGGCTCCCCTGCGTCGCAACGTCACCATCGAAGACGTGGGCAACGTCGCCGCCTTCATGCTGTCGGACCTGGCCGCCGGCGTGACGGGCGAGATCACCCACGTGGATGCCGGTTTCTCGACCATCGTCCCGGGCATGGAAGACTGAATCCGCCCGCGGCGGGGCCGCCGGCCCCTGCCGCCGCAACCGGCCTCGTCAGGCCGGCTGCACCACCACGGTGGACACCTGCACGTCCACCGCCGTCATCAGCTTGTGCACCGGGCACTTCTCGGCCACCGCCAGCAGTTCGTCGATCTGCGCGTCGGACAGCTCGCCGTTCAGCGTCAGCTTGGCCGTCAGGCGGTAGATCCCCTTGCGCTCCTCGCTGGCGTCGCGCACCACTTCCACGCCCACCGATTCCAGCGGCAGGCCCTTGCGCTGCGCGTAGACCATCAAGGTCATGGCCTTGCAGCCGCCCAGGGCGGTGTCGAAGTAGTCGTGGGGGTCGGGGCCGGCGCCGGCAGGCTGGGGCATGTCCAGCGGCAGATCGTGGCCTTCGGCCGTGGCGGTGAATTGCAGCGTGTTGGGCGCATTTTGGCTCACGCGGATGCTCATGGGTCCTGTCTCCTGGTAACGGGGTCCTGACGGGCAGCCGCCGCGGCCGCCCCAGACCACGTTGTATCACCTGGCGGGCGCTCCAAGGACGTCGCCCGCGCAAGCAACTGACTGTAAGCTGAACTTCTGCCTCCCGCTCCGGTCGGATATCTCTATCCGCAATACCTGAGCAAACGTTAAAGGGGGCCGCATGAGCGCCAGACAACTTCTCGATCAACTGCTGCAGTCCGGGCAAGGGCTGCTGTCGGACACCACCAATCGCGTGCAGAACGCCACGGGCGGCAAGGGTTCGTCCTTCCTGACCGGCCTGGGCGGCGGCGCGTTGGGCGCGGGCGCGCTCGGACTGCTGCTGGGAAGCAAGAAGGCCCGCAAGATCGGCGGCAAGGTTGCCATGTACGGCGGCATGGCGGCGCTGGGCGCCCTGGCCTATCGCGCCTATGGCGACTGGCAACGGAGCCAGGCTGGCGCGCCGGCCGCTCCCCCGCAGACGCTGGACCGCCTGCCCGCGCCCCAGGCCGAGCAGCACAGCACGGCGGTGCTGACCGCCATGATCGGCGCGGCCAAGGCCGACGGCCACATCGGCCCGGAAGAACGCGCGCTGCTCGAAACTGAACTATCCAAGCTGTCGTCGGACGCGCAAGACCGCCGCTGGCTTGAAGCCGAACTGTCGCGCCCCCTGGATCCGTCCGTGATCGCGCAAGCCGCGCAAACGCCGGAAATGGCGGCCGAGATGTACCTGGCCAGCCTGCTGGTGGTGGATGAGGAAAGCTATATGGAACGCGCCTATCTGGACGAACTGGCGCGCCAGCTCAAGTTGCAGCCGGGCCTGAAGGAACAGCTGGAACAGCACGCCCGGGCCGCCGCCGCGGCCTGAGTCCGGCCGGCCTGCGCCCGGCTCAGTCGGCGCGCAAGCCGATCGCCTGCGTCAGGGCGGTGTATCGGTCAATATCCGCGTCGATCATGGCCTGGAATTCACGCGGGGTGCTGCTGGCGGGCGTAAAGCCCTGTTCGCGCAGCGCCGCCTGCACCTCGGGGCGCTGGACGATCTTCGCCACTGCCGCATTCAACTTGGCCACCACCGCGGGCGGCGTGGCCGCCGGCGCCAGCAGGCCATGCCACTGGTCCAGCGCGTAGCCGGGCACGCCCTGCTCGGCCACCGTCGGCACCGACGGCAACAGCGGCGAGCGCGCCGGCGAGGTCACGGCCAGCGCCCGCAACTTGCCGGCCGCAATCAAAGGCGCGGCGCTGGACGCGGTGACCACGCCCATTCCAACCTGGCCGGCGGTCACGTCGGTGAGCGCCGGTCCGCAACCCTTGTAAGGCACGTGCTGCAAAGGTGCGCCGGTGGCGCGCGCCAGCATCTCGCCGGCCAGGTGTTGCGGCGTGCCGTTGCCGCAGGACGCGAACGGCAGCGGGCGGTCCGGCGTGGCGGCGGCCAGCGCATCGTCCAGGCTGCGCCAGGGCGAAACCGCCGGCACCACATACACCGACGGCACGAAGGCCACGTTGATGACCGCCGCGAAATCCTGCTTGGGCGAGAAGCCCAGATTGCTGTAGACCCCCGGATTGATCGCGAAGGAACTATTGACCATCAGCAGCGTATGGCCGTCAGCTGGCGCTTCGGCCACGGCGCGCGCGCCGATGTTGCCGCTGGCCCCAGGACGGTTTTCCACCACCACCGCCATGCCGAACTGCTCCTGCAGGCTGGCGCCGATGCGGCGCGCCAGCAGGTCGGTACCGCCACCCGGCGGAAACGTCACCACGATGGTGATGGGGTGCGAAGGATAAGCGGCGTCCTTGGGCGCTTCGCCCGAGGGTGAATTGCCGCAGGCGGCCAGGGGCAAAACCAGGAATGCGAGAACAGAGCTAAGCAGGCGATTCATGATGCGGGCTTGCAAGCGTCCCTGCGCGGCATGCGCGCGGGGGCATGGGCAATGCCGGCCGGCGGCCGGCGGAAAGGTCAGGCGTCCAGGCCGATGTCGAGTACCTTGGCGCTATGGGTGATCCAGCCCACCGCGATCTGGTCCACCCCGGTGGCCGCCACCGCCGCGGCGGTTTCGGGCGTGATGCGCCCCGAAGCCTCGGTGATGGCCCGGCCGCGCGCCATGGCCACGGCGCGGCGCAGATCGTCCAGGCTCATGTTGTCCAGCAGCACCACATCCACGCCCAGGGACAGCGCCGTTTCCAACTGCTCCAGCGTGTCCACTTCCAGTTCGATCTTGACCATGTGGCCGATGCCGGCGCGCGCCCGCTCGACCGCCGTCGCGACCCCGCCCGCCAGCGCGATGTGGTTGTCCTTGATCAGTACCGCGTCGTCCAGGCCGTGGCGGTGATTGCTGCCGCCGCCGACACGCACCGCGTACTTCTGCACGGCGCGCAGGCCCGGCATGGTCTTGCGGGTGCAGGTAACGCGGGCGCCGTAGCCTTCGATGGCGCGGGCGATGGACGCAGTGGCGCTGGCCACGCCGCTCAGATGGCACAGGAAGTTCAGCGCCACGCGCTCGGCCGTCAGCATGGCGCGGGCGTTACCGCTGATGCGGGCGATTTCCGCGCCTGGCTGCAATTCGCTGCCGTCGCGCAGCGCAACGTCGAACTTGATGCCCGGGTCCATGGCGCGAAACGCCAGGCGGGCCAGGTCCAACCCGGCCAGCACGCCTTCCTGCCGCGCGACCAGACGGGTCTGCGCCGTGGCGTCGGCGGGCACGATGGCGTCGGTGGTCAGGTCCCCGGCGCGTCCCAGGTCCTCGAGCAAGGCCGCGCGCACCAGCGGCTCCAGCATGACTTCCGGCAGAGGGGGAACGGGCAGTCGGGCGATGGTCATAGGCGCTTCGGCTTTAATGCTCATTTTGAGTATTTACCAGTTAAAAAAAGGCGCGCGGAGACTGCGCACCACTTATGCTAGAGACGAGCATAAGGCTTGTCAAGCGTCAGCCATTTTCCGTCCAGTTTGAAATAGCTTGTGTGATCGATTAAATTTTAATCACTGTGATTATTTCGAGATCATTAGCGTGTCATCGAGTCCGAAATCTGCCTCGCGCTGATCACGGCGTCGCCAGGAGCAGGGCAAGATCAAGTTCTTAGACCAACCCGCGTATTGGCGAACAACTGTTCCAATTCGAACCACGAGAGGTGAGAAGAATCCTGGTTGGAGAGTACGAGATTCGCTACGAAAACCAGGATGCGGTTGTCCACGTGCTGCGGCTGTGGCACACCCGCGAGAACCGCTAAAACTCTTGGGTGACTTGGACTCTCAAGCGTGATGCATCTCAACGTCACATCGCCCGAGACAACGGCAATTTGCTCCCCGCAATAGCGCGCTCCAGCAGCACGTCACGACGAAAACGGAACAGCTTGGCCGGCCTGCCGGCCGTGCCCGTGGCCATTTCGCCCGTCTCTTCGACCAGCGCCTGCTGCTCGATGAGGCGGCGGAAATTCTGCTTGTGCAGGCCGCGCCCAGCCAGCGCCTCCACGGCCAACTGCAATTGCAGCAGGGTGAACTGCGCGGGCATCAACTCGAACACCACGGGGCGGTACTTGATCTTGGCGCGCAGCCGCGCGATGCCGGTGGCCAGGATGCGACGGTGGTCGTGGCGCATGGGTTCGCCCGGCACCACGGCGCCCTTGCCCCCGCGCCGCGCCGCTTCGGGCACCAGCCCCGCTTCGAACAGCAGCTCGTAGCGCTGCAGCACCATGTCCTCGTTCCAGGGCGAGCCGTCCAGTCCGAAGGTGATGGCGGCGCGTTGGCGGCGGCGCATGCGCACGGCCGCATCGCCACTGTCTTCGCACCAGGCGGCCAGACGCGGGACGATTATTTCTTCCACCAGCGCGGGCGTGCCCGTGCGCTGGTCTTCCCAGGGGAAGTAGCGGTACCAATCCTGCCAGCCGACTTGCGCCACGCCGGTCTCGCCCGCCTCGCGCGTCAGGCCCAGGTAGCTGACCGACATCACGCGCGCGCCCGATTCATCGGAGCGGTCGCCGTCGGCGAAGGTGTAGAGCTGCTCCACGTAACCCAGCGGGTGATGGGTCTGCTCCTCCACCCAGGCGCGCAGCCCGGCCTGCAGCGAACGGTGCGACAGCTTGAAGGGACCGGCCGGCAAGGCGCGCGCATCGTCGGTCGTCAACACCCGCGGCTCGCCGTTGGTGACGGCGACCAGCACGGCAACGAGTTCAGCATGGACGGAGCGTTCGACGGATTCAGTCAAGGTAGGCTTATGGAAAGTGAGAAACCGGGCGGCTTGCGGCAAGCCGAGAGGCGTCGGAAATTATAAGGGTCGGGCTCCTGCAACAGCCCCTTGCAAACGTGACAGGCATTCCTGCTCCCAGCCGGCCGCACGGCCCTAAGATGGAAGTGGCAACCAGGCGCGTCGCCATCCCGGGACGCCCGCAAGCGGAGCAGACATCATGTTGAAAACCGCCCCCGATCCGCAGGCGGCCAAGGCCGCTGAAACGGAACAACCCGTCGCCGTCGACCCGCGCAAAGGCACCGAAATCCTGCCGATGGCGGATCACAGCAAAGAGGTCGCCGGCATGCCAAGGCGCGGACGCGCCATGGCGGAACCTGGCGAACCCGGCATCATCACCCCGGAAGATGACGTGCTGGATACGTCTTACGAAAACCGCAAGAGCTGAGCCGACGCGATGGCCAGATGATACGCGAGCCCGAGCGCGGCCCCTGCCGCGCTCAGGTCGCGTCCGGCTGCGCCTGGAAGCCGCGCGCCAGGATCTCCACGAAGGCCTCGGTCACCGACGACGGCGCGGTCTGCGCGGGGTAAGCCATGCTGACGCGCACCGGCAGGCGCGGCGTGAACGGCCGTATCGCCAAACGGTCCGCGAACACCGCGGCGATGTAGGGATTGACCACGCCCAGGCCGCTGCCGGCGGCTGCCAGCGCGCAGATGGTGGATGAATAGGTGGTCTCGATTTCCGAGGCGGGCTGCACCTGATGTTCCTGCATCGCGCCGCGCAGCTGCAGATAGACGTCGTCATCCGCGTTCAGCACCAGCAGGCGGCGCCCGTCCAGGTCCATGATGTCGACGGACGGCTGCGCGGCCAGCGGATAGTCGGGCCGCATCACGCAAACCGCCGCGCTTTCGTGCAAGGCCTGCATTTCCAGCTGTGCGCCGTCCATGGGCGCCGTAGTCACCACCAGGTCGTAGGTGCCGTGCAGCAACCCTTCCCGCAGATACTGGCTGCCCACGGTCTGCATGTTGATGTGGACCTCGGGATAGCGCTGCGCGAAGGTCTCGATCGCGCCGGGCAGCACGCCCAGGCCCAGCGCCGGGGTGCAGGCCAGCCGCAGCACGCCGCTGCCGCTGCGCCGCATCGCAGCAACGCGGTCCTCGATGCGCTCCAGCCCCACGAAGTGCCGCTGCACGGTATCGAACAGATCCTTGGCCTCGCGCGTGGGTCGCAAGCGGCCGCGCTCCATGTCGAACAGCTTCAGGCCGCTGGCCTGCTGCACCTGCGCCAGCAGCCGGCTGACCGAAGGCTGGGTGGTGCGCAGCATCTGCGCCGCGCCGGTAGTGGTGCCGGCCAGCATGACCGCATGGAAGGCTTCGATCTGGCGGAAATTCAGGGGTCGGCTCATGGCGGGCAATGTATAGCAAACTTGCATAGCCTATGTTGAAAAAAGAATTTTTTCAAATACATGATGACTCCTACACTGGTTTTCCCAAGGGCGCCGCCAGATGCGCCCCCCGCACTACCCAACCTTCCAGGGGAAACCACATGAACCTCCGCCGCTCCTGGCGCCAACTCCTGCAAACGCTGTGCCTGGGCCTGACGACAGCCGCCCTGCCGCTGGCCGCGCACGCGCAAGCCAACTATCCCGACCGCCCGGTGCGCATCATCGTGCCCTTCACCGCGGGCGGCAGCTCCGATATCCAGGGACGGCTGTTGGCCGAACACCTGGGCAAGCTCTACGGCCAGTCGGTAGTGGTGGAAAACCGCCCCGGCGCGGGCGGGCACATCGGCGGCAAGTTCGTCGCCGACTCGGGGCCGGACGGCTATACGCTGCTGCTGGGCTCCATCGGCCTGCATGCCACCTACGGGGTCTACAAGAACCTCAACTACCAACCCGCCCGCGATCTGAAGCTGATCACCATCGTGGCCGAGATGCCGCACGTGGTGGTGGCCAACCCCGCGCTGGAAGCCAACACCCTGGCCGAACTCACCGCGCTGGCAAAGGCCAAGCCGGAAACGCTGCACTTCGGCTCGGCCGGCGTGGGCTCGTCCGTGCACATGGTGGGCGAGCTCTACAAGATGGCCGCGCAGGCGCCCATCGTGCACATCCCGTACCGCGGTAGCTCGGCCGCCACCAACGACCTGCTGGGCGGCCAGATCCAGTTGCTGTTCGAGAACGTGCCCACCACCATCGGCTACATCCAGGCCAAGAAGCTGAAGGCGCTGGCCATCACCGGCGCCACGCGTTCGCCAGCCCTGCCCGACGTCCCCACCGTCGCCGAAGCAGGCCTGCCCGGCCTGACCGTGACGTCCTGGACCACGCTGGCCGCCAGCAAGGACGTACCGGACGCTCTGATCGAAAAGATCAGCGCCGACCTGCGCCGCGTCTACGCCGACCCGGCATTCCGCGAAGGCCTGGAGCGCCTGGGCATGACTCCTGTGGGCAACAACCCCGCCGACGCGCGCGCCTTCGTCGAACGCGAACGCGCCCGCTGGAACAAGGTCATCGAAACCGAACACATCACTGCGGGCTGAACGCCCGGGGCGGCGCCTGCGCCGCCCTTTTTTCTTTCCGACTTCCTCTTTGCCCTGCCATCCATGAACCGCATGCTCGCCACGCCCATCGCCTGCCGCCGCCTGGGCGCCACGCCGCACCATCATTTCTTCGGCTACTACAACAAGACCGTCTGGCATCGCGACGGCCGCTATCTGCTGGCCAACCGCACGCCGTTCAAGGACGCGCGGCTCACGCCCGAGTTGAGCGCCGAGGTGGGTTACTTCGATCTCCAGGACGGCGACCGCTACCACGTCGTGGGCAGCACCACGGCCTGGAACTGGCAGATGGGCTGCCAACTGCAATGGCTGGACGGCGAGTCCGAGCCGCAGATGATCTACAACTGCCGCCGCGACGACGACGGCGGCTTCTATCCGGGCTTCCGCTCCGCGATCCACAACGTCGCCACCGGCCAGACGCGCCACCTGCCGCTGCCCATCTACGTGGCCGCGCCCAACAGCCGCTACGCGCTCTGCGTGGATTACCGCCGCCTCTACATCACGCACGAGACCATCGGCTACAGCGAACACGCGCCCGGCCCCGTGGACTACGCCCCAGCCGACGACGGCATCCACAGCATGGACCTGGAAAGCGGCGCGCACCGCCTGCTGGTCAGCTACGCCGACCTGCGCAACTTCCATCCGCGCGACTCGATGGAGCGCGCCATCCACTGGGTCAGCCATATCGAGATCAATCCTTCGTCCTCCCGCATCCTGTTCCTGCACCGCTGGACCGAACGCGTCAAGGACGAGACCTGCTTCCTGCACCGGCTGATCACCATGAACGCCGACGGCAGCGACATGCGCCTGCTGGAATGCTCCGACCATCCGCTGCCGCAACTGGCCGACGACTTCGATCCCGGCGCGGTCGGCACGTTCGACTACGAGAAATCCGAATACCAGATCTCGCACCCGCTGTGGCGCGACGACCAGACCATCATCGTGTGGGGCCCGCATGACGGCAGCATCCACTACCACCTCTACCGCGATGCGCCCGGCGGCGCGGTCCAGGTCGTGGGCGACGGCGTGCTGACGGAGAACGGCCACATGACCTACTCTCCCGTGAACACGCGCTGGCTGCTCAGTGACACCTATCCGGACTCGACCACGCACGAGCGCATCCTGTTCCTCTACGACATGCAGACCGGCCTGCGCCATTCGCTGGGCAGCTTCTACGCCGATCCCAATCTGTCCAAGGAAAACCGCTGCGACCTGCATCCGCGCTGGAGCCGCGACGGCACGCAGGTCTGCATCGACTCCGTGCACGAAGGCGAGCGGCAGATGTATGTGCTGGACGTCACGCCCATCGTCGGGCCGCAAGACTGACAATCGCAACGCCGCCGCCTCAACCGGAATTCCGATCACGGACTCGGTCAGGCGGCGGACTACCCACTTAACCATAAGGACTTCACACTATCGTCACCCCGTTGTAACGACCGATCTTTAACCTCGCTTTCGTTTTGCTTACAAACAATTGAGCGACTCGATCGCGACACTATGAGGTTGGAATGTCTTACTTGACTGATAAATTGCGCGCCCCCTATCGCGAAGCCCAAGACGAAGTCACCGTTCCCGGGCAGATGTTCGACGAAATCGTCGCCGCGAATCCCCAGCGCCGCACTTTGCTGAAGAACAGCTTCGGCCTGTCAATGCTGTCCGTGTTCGGCGCATCGACCCTGCTGACCGCCTGTGGCGGCAGCGACGATGACGACGACGACACCTCCGGCAACGAGCCGGGCGAAGGCGGCACCAAGCCGCCCCCCGGCCCCGACTATTCCGTCACGTTCACCCCGCTGGCCGACAAGATCGTCGCCGACACCGTCACGGTTCCCGCAGGTTACGTGGCCGAAGTGCTCTACTCCGCCGGCGACAAGTGCATGATCGGCTCGGCTGGCTACGCCGGCGTGCCGCAGTCCTATCCCGCCACGGAAACCCAATCCGGCGGCCAGCACGATGGCATGCACTTCTATGCCCTGCCCGGCGTGGACCCCAACCAGGGCGGCCTGCTGGTGCTGAACCATGAAGCGCTGGACGACGAGACCCTGGACCAGAGCGTCGAGGGCGTGAAGACCCGCCTGTCCAACGTCGGCGTGTCCGTCATCGAAATCGCGCGCAGCGCCAATGGCGCATGGGCCGTCAAGACCGACTCGCGCTACAACAAGCGCTACACCGGCAACACCGTCTACAACGTCAGCGGTCCGGCCAAGTCCGTCGTGGGCGACACCGTCGTCGGCACGCTGAACAACTGTTCCAGCGGCGACACGCCCTGGGGCACCTATCTGACCTGCGAAGAAACGCTCAACAACTACCACTACAAGACCGGCGACGCCGGCAAGCCGGCCGACGAAGGCTATGGCTGGGTGGTGGAAATCGATCCCCAGAACCCGGATTCGACCGCCGTCAAGCGCACCGCGATGGGCCGCTTCAGCCATGAAAACACGGCCTTCATGCTGGACGAGAACAACCGTGTTGCTTTCTACATGGGCGACGACACCACGCCTGGCTGCATCTACAAGTTCGTGCCGAGCAAGCCGTACGATCCCGCCAACCGCGCCGCCAACATGGGCCTGCTGGACGAAGGCACTCTGTACGCCGCGCGCTTCAATGACGACGGCAGCGGCAACTGGGTCGAACTGACCGTGGGCAAGAACAACCTGACCGCCGGCGCCACCGATCCCGGCAACTTCACGCAGGTCGCCAGCGGCACCGTGATCACCGGCAAGCTCGTCAACTTCAATACGCAGGCCGACGTGCTGGTCAACACCGGCGCCGCCGCCCGCGTCGCCGGCGCCACGCTGATGGACCGCCCGGAATGGATCACGGTGGGCGTGGACAAGACCGTGTACTGCACGCTGACCAACAACGGCAGCCGCAAGCGCACCAGCGCCGCCAACCCGCGCGTCAACAACTCGCACGGCCACATCATCCGCTGGCACGAGCGCGGCGACTCGCCCCTGGCCACCACCTTCGAGTGGGACCTGCTGCTGCTGGCCGGCCGCGACAAGGCCGACGGCGTGGCCGCCAACCTGACGGGCAACGTCAACGGCGACACCTTCTCCAGCCCCGACGGCATCCGCGTCGACCCCAAGGGCCGCCTGTGGGTCCAGACCGACGCCGGCACCAGCGCCTCGACCACGGACTTCTTCGGCAACAACTCGATGTACTACATCGACCAGAAGACCGGCGAATCCAAGCGCTTCCTGGTCGGCCCGCTGGGCTGCGAAATCACCGGCATCGCCTACACGCCGGACCTGACCACGTTCTTCATCAACATCCAGCACCCGGATCAAACGTGGAACACGTTGCGCGCAGGCGGCGGCGATGCGCGCTCGGCTACGGTGGTGGTGCGGCGCACTGATGGGAAACCGGTGGGCGCGTAAGCGTTCCGGTCCAAGACGCCGCCCGGCAAATTACGCCGGGCGGCGTTTTTTTATGCCGCGAAAATGCAAAAAACCCGCAAGGCTTGAGCGCTTGCGGGTTTTTTGTGTACTGCTTTGCAGTGCGAATCCTGGCGGACAGAGGGGGATTCGAACCCCCGATACGCTTTTGACGTATACACGCTTTCCAGGCGTGCGCCTTCAACCACTCGGCCACCTGTCCTATCTGCGATTTTCGCTGCGGGCAAGCCGCTGCAGAAAATGCGAATCCGCGATTCTAGCAGATTTCGCACAACGCCGACAAGCGGACAAAGAAAAGGGGACGCCAACGGCGTCCCCTGCTTTGACCGACCACTAGGAGGCTGATGCCGGCGGGTCCTGTTCCCGGTAGGAGCTGACGGTGCCGTCCGGCTCGGTCTCTTCCAGCCGCACCCTGAAACCCCACAGTCGGGCCAGGTGCTTCATCACCTGTTCGGCGTCCTCGCCCGCCAGCGGGCGGCCGCGGCTCTTCAGGTGGCGCAACACCAGCGAACGATCCGAGTCGCGGTTGAAGCGGACCACCTGGATGTCCGGCACCATGTTGTCGCGGTTGTGTTGCGCAGCCAGCAGGCGGCGGATGTCGCGGTAGCCTTCGTCGTCGTGGATGGCGGCGACTTCGAGCTTGGGGTTGGCCTGGTGGTCGGAGATCGCGAAGAAACGGAACTCGCGGATCAGGCGGGGCGACAGGTACTGCGAGATGAAGGATTCGTCCTTGAAGTTGCGCATGGCGAAGTCCAGCGTCTTCAGCCAGTCGCCGCCGGCGATGTCGGGGAACCAGCGCCGGTCCTCGGCCGTCGGCGCCTCGCAGATGCGGCGGATGTCGGACATCATCGCGAAGCCCAGCGCATAGGGGTTGATGCCGCCATAGCCGCGTTCGTCGAAGCCGCGCTGGCTGACCACGTTGGTGTGGCTTTGCAGGAACTCCATCATGAAGCCGTCGTTGACCAGGCCTTTTTCATGCAGCCGGTTCAGGATGGTGTAGTGCCAGAACGTGGCCCAGCCTTCGTTCATGACCTTGGTCTGGGTCTGCGGATAGAAGTATTGCGCGACCTTGCGGACGATGCGCACCAGTTCCTTCTGCCACGGCGCGAGCTTGGGCGAATACTTCTCGATGAAGTACAGCAGGTTCTCTTCGGGCTCCGGCGGAAACACCGAGGCCTCGACGTGGGTGTCCTTGTCGGCCTCCAGGCGCGGCAGGGTACGCCACAGGTCGTTGTACTGCAGCCGGGCATGCTCCTGGCGTTCAGCCTGGCGCGCGGCCTCTTCCTTGTAGGAAATGGGCGTGGGGCGCTTGTAGCGGTCCACGCCGTGGTGCGAGAGCGCGTGGCAGGAATCGAGCAAGGATTCCACCGCGTCGATGCCATAGCGGTCCTCGCAGGACATGACGTATTTGCGCGCGAAGACCAGGTAGTCCAGCACACCGTCGGCATCGGTCCATTGCCGGAACAGGTAATTGCCCTTGAAGAACGAGTTGTGGCCGTAACAGGCGTGGGCGATCACCAGCGCCTGCATCGTCATGGAGTTCTCTTCCATGAGATAGGAGATGCAAGGGTTGGAGTTGATGACGATCTCGTACGCCAGCCCCTGCATGCCGCGGCGGTAGAACTGCTCGTTGCGGATGAATTCCTTGCCGTACGACCAGTGCGGATAGCCGATAGGCAGACCGGCCGACGCATAGGCATCCAGCATCTGTTCCGAGGTGATTACCTCGATCTGGTTCGGGTACGTGTCCAGTCCGTATTCGGCGGCGACCTTGGAGATCGCGTCGTCATAGGACTGGATCAGTTCGAAGGTCCATTCGGAACCCTGGGAGATGGGCCGGGCGCTGCCGGCGGCCTCCGGTTCCACGAGCGCTCCCACGATGGCATTCATGCGGTTTCCTTTTTGAACAGGTCATGGAACACGGGGAAGATCTCGCCGCGTTCGCAGATGCGCCGCATGACGAAATGCGGCTCCAGTTTCTGTTCATATTCCGCCCACAGGCTGCTCTTGCGCGCCTCCTGCGAGTCGGGCACTTCGATGTAGGCAAAGTAGCGCGTGGCCGGCAGCAGATGTTCGGCCAGGAAGCGCGCGCTCTTGCCCGCGTCGGCGCCGAACGAGTCGCCGTCGCTGGCCTGCGCCGCGTACACGTTCCAGGCGGTCGGCGGATAGCGCTTCTCCAGGATCTCGCGCATCAGTTCCAGCGCCGACAGCACGATGGTGCCGCCGCTCTTGGGATCGTAGAAGAAGGTATGTTCGTCGACTTCCTCGGCGTTGTCGGTGTGGCGGATGAAGACCAGGTCCACGTGTTCGTACTTGCGCGACAGGAACAGGTAAAGCAGCGAAAAGAAGCGCTTGGCCAGGTCCTTCTTGTTTTCGTCCATGGAGCCCGACACGTCCATCAGGCAGAACATGACGGCGCGCGCCATCGGGATGGCCACCGACACCCGGTTGCGGTAGCGCAGGTCCAGGTCGTCCAGGAAAGGCACGCGGGCCAGGCGTTCGCGGCAACCTTCGACGTCCTGCTCCAGCGCCTTGATCTCGTCGGCGGGAGCGCCCGCTTCCAGCGCCTTGGCCAGGCGCTCCTCGGCATCCTCCAGATCGGCGCGCGCCTTCACGCCGAGCGACACGCGGCGCGCCAGCGAGGACTTGAGCGTGCGGCTGATGCTCAGCATGCTGGGCGAGCCCGTGGTCGTGTAGCCGGCGCGCTGCCATTTCTTCTGGCTGACCTCGCCCAGCTGCGTGCGCGCCATGTGCGGCAGTTCCAGGTCCTCGAAGAACAGGTTCAGGAATTCCGCCCGCGACAGGCTGAAGGTGAACTGGTCGACCGATTCGCCTTCGCCCGGCTCGGAGCCGCCTTCCCCCTGCCCGCCTTGCGGCCGGTCGAACGTGTCTCCCTTGGCAAACTCGCGGTTGCCGGGGTGCACGATCTCGCGGTCGCCGCCCTGGCCGTGATGGAAGGTCGGCTCAGAGATGTCGCGGGCGGGCAGGTTGATCTCGCCGCCCTGATCCATGTCCTGGATGGAGCGGTCGCGGATCATCCCATGTACCGCCTTGCGGATCTGGTTCTTATAACGCCGGAGAAAACGCTCCCGGTTGACGGCGCTTTTATTGCGCCCGTTAAGACGGCGATCGATGAGTGAATTCATGATTCACCTCGCTCAGGAAGACTTCCTCACACGGAGATACCACTCGCACAGCAGTCTCACCTGCTTTTCCGTGTAGCCCTTTTCAACCATGCGATCCACGAAGCTCTGGTGCTTGGACTTGTCCTCGGCCGACGCCTTGGCGTTGAACGAGATCACCGGCAACAGGTCTTCGGTGTTCGAGAACATCTTCTTCTCGATCACTTCGCGCAGCTTTTCATAGCTGGTCCAGGTCGGGTTGCGGCCGTTGTTGTTGGCGCGCGCCCGCAGCACGAAGTTGACGATCTCGTTGCGGAAGTCCTTCGGGTTGGCGATGCCGGCCGGCTTCTCGATCTTTTCCAGTTCGTCGTTGAGCGCGCTGCGGTCGAAGCTTTCGCCGGTTTCCGGGTCGCGGAATTCCTCGTCCTGGATCCAGCAGTCGGCAAAGGTCACGTAGCGGTCGAAGATGTTCTGGCCGTATTCCGAGTAGGACTCGAGGTAGGCGGTCTGGATTTCCTTGCCGATGAATTCCGCGTAGCGCGGCGCCAGGTAGCCCTTGATGAATTCAAGATAGCGCCGGCGGATTTCCTCGGGATAATCTTCGCGGCCGATCCGCTGCTCGAGCACGTACATCAGGTGCACCGGGTTGGCGGCGACTTCGGTCTGGTCGTAGTTGAAGACGCTGGACAGGATCTTGTACGCGAAACGCGTCGACACCCCGGTCATGCCTTCATCTGTGCCGGCATAGTCCTTGTATTCCTGCAGGGCCTTGGCCTTGGGATCCACGTCCTTCAGGCTTTCGCCGTCGTAGACGCGCAGCTTCGAATAGATGCTGGAATTTTCGGGTTCCTTCAGGCGCGTCAGGACCGAGAACTGCGCCATCATGTCCAACGTTCCCGGGGCGCATGGCGCCGCCGACAGCGAACTGTGGTGCAGCAGCTTTTCGTAGATGCGGACCTCTTCCGACACCTGCAGGCAGTAAGGCACCTTGACGATGTAGATACGGTCGAGGAACGCCTCGTTGTGCTTGTTGTTGCGGAAGGTCTGCCATTCCGATTCGTTCGAGTGGGCCAGAATGGCGCCGTTGAACGGGATCGCGGAAAAGCCTTCGGTGCCCTTGAAGTTGCCTTCCTGGGTTGCCGTCAGCAAGGGGTGCAGCATCTTGATCGGGGCCTTGAACATCTCGACGAATTCAAGCAGCCCCTGGTTGGCCAGGCACAGCCCGCCAGAGTAGCTGTAGGCATCCGGATCGTCCTGCGAGTGGCGGTCGAGCATGCGGATGTCGACCTTGCCCACCAGCGACGAAATGTCCTGGTTGTTCTCGTCGCCAGGTTCAGTCTTGGCGATGGCGATCTGGCGCAGCACCGACGGGTTCAGGCGCACGACGCGGAACTTCGAGATGTCGCCGTCGAACTCCTTCAGGCGCTTCACGGCCCAGGGGGACATGATGCCGCTCAGGTAGCGCCGCGGGATGCCGTATTCCTTTTCAAGCGTGTCGCCGAAACGTTCCGGGTGGAACAGTCCGAGCGGCGATTCGTTGACCGGCGACCCCTTCAGGGCGTAGATGGGATAGGCCTCCATCAGCGACTTGAGCCGCTCCGCGATGGACGACTTGCCGCCGCCCACCGGGCCCAGCAGATAGAGGATTTGCTTGCGCTCTTCCAGTCCCTGCGCGGCGTGCTTGAAGAACGCGACGATCTGTCCGATCACGTCCTCCATGCCGTAGAACTCCTGGAACGCCGGATAGCGTCGGATGGTCCGGTTGGAAAACAAACGGGAAAGACGTGGGTCGTTGCGCGTATCCACGACTTCGGGTTCGCCTATTGCCGCCAGCATGCGTTCTGCGGGGCTGGCGTACGCCATGGGATCGCTTTTGGCGAGGTTGAGGTACTCCTCGAGAGAGAGTTCCGATTCCTGCTCTCTTGCATACTGCGACTTGAAGCCTTCGACGATGTTTTGCACGGAAACCTCCTACAACACGCGAAAAATCCAATACGTCCCTACCTGCCCCCATTGTGCCTCAGCGCTCGCGCATTACTAGACAATCTCGCGATAAGCACTGTCGGCCGGATGGTATGTTGCTTTCGCCACACATCAACCAAAGGCATGATCAGGCCCTTTCCAGTTAGGCTGCACTCTTCGGATGCAAGTTCCGTCAGGGAATGCAACTTAAGTGAATAAGTTCACTCGTTCGACTTCAGCATATCGCTGTATGCGTGCGTGCATGATGCATCCGCACATGAAATGCTCAGCAATGATTTGAAGGGAAGAGCGATGTCCCAGGGATTTTTATGATGCGGGCATAAACCCGATGCGCCCGCTGTGCGATGGCAGCGGACGGTCTGAACGGCGCGTAGCGTCTTCGTTCAGCAGCGTGCAGGTCCGGTTGTGAAAAGCACCGATGACGCTGCACGAGGATCCGTGGTGACGAGGGCGCGTGGCATTGCACGGTGTAGTCCATCAGTGCGTGGCGCCAAGTCATGTGCCTATGCTAAAGCCAATTGACGTTTTTGTGGCAATTCATTTAACGCAAGGCCAAAAATAGTCGTGTCGCGCGCTTTCAAATTCATGCAATAGACACGCGCTGCAACCACGCAAACCTGCGCAAACTTGATGGCATATCGATAGCGCTGGCGCATCGCGAATCGCCTGCAAGCCCGGATTACGGAGGTCTGCGCGATTGGCAGCCGCGAACGCAGAGTGCTAATACCCCTTGCGGCGGCGATAGAATCACGCATTCGAAACGCGCCGCGCATTTGGTTCGCTTCCTGTCGTCCGCCCATCGCCATCGCCACATCATAATTTTCCGATTTTTGACCCGCCGCATGAAGGTCCTCGTCAAACGCTGTCGCGCAGTGCTTTGCAGCGTCTTGCTGCTGCTTCTGGCCGCTTGCGGCAAGCAGGCGGATCTGCCGGCCGACGCCTATGTCTGGCAACGCGTCTGGACGCCGCCGGTCAGCCAGGCGCTGGCCGACAGTGCCGACGTGGTGCGGGCATGGCGCGTGCTGATAGCGGAAATGAACCCGGATGGCAGGAGGTTCACTGCTGCGCCCGATCTGGCCGCACTGGCCGCGGCCAAACGTCCCGTCATCATGGTTTTCCGCCTGGACGGTCGCGCCGATGCGCTGCCCGCCGCGGAAGTGCTTGCGCGGATCAACGCCGCGCGCGGCGCATGGGAAAGCGCGGGTATCGGCTTGGCCGGCATCGAAATCGACTACGACTGCCCAACCTCCAAGTTGCCCGCCTATGCGACGTTCCTGGAGACCTTGAAGCAGGGCCTGGGACCGGATCTGCCTTTGTCGATAACCGCGCTGCCGACATGGCTGGGCGGCGCCGGGCTCGACGCGCTGTTGCGGATTCCCGATGAAGCCGTGTTGCAGGTCCACGCCGTGCTGAGTCCCGAACAGGGGCTGTTCAATGCCAGGCGCGCAAGCGCCTGGCTGGCGGCGTTCGCGGACCGCACCCAGCGGCCATGGCGCGTGGCGCTGGCCACCTATGGCAGCCGCGTAAGCTGGAACGACGACGGCAGCATCGCCGCGGTCGAAAGCGAACGCCCCGCCCTGCTGCCGGGCGGCCGCGCCAGCGAACTGGTGGCCACCCCGGCAGCCATGGCGGCTTTCATCGATGAGATCCACCGCGCCCGTCCGCGCGGACTGGCGGGCATCGTCTGGTTCCGCCTGCCCACCGCGCGCGACGAACGCGCCTGGAGCCTGGCCACCTGGCGCGCCGTACTGACGCGCCAGCCCCTGTCGCCGGCGCTGTCCGTCACGGCGCGCGCAGCAGGCGGCAGCGGCGCGCAAGACCTGATTCTGGCCAACGGCGGCAATGCCGACGCAGCCCTGCCCTTCGCGATCCGCTGGCAAGGCGCTTGCCGCGCGGCCGACGGCATCAATGGCTATACCCTCGAACATGATTCCAGCGGCGCCTTCCTGCGCCGCTCCCAGAATGGCCTGCTGCATGCCGGCGGCCAACGCAACATAGGCTGGATACGCTGTGAAAACGGGCCCACGAGCTTCCATGTACAACCGTAAATCGCTTGCGGCGCTGCTGCTCCTGACGGGAGCCGGTATCGTCATCGCCTGCGGGCCGGAGTTCCCCGCCCAGCTGCTCGACGACCGCGCGGCTACGCTGCGTGCGACGCCGGCCAACGCTTTCAGCTATGAAACCGCGCGCCTCGTGGACGCCAGCGATGCGCTGCGAGCCCGCGAAGCCTATGAATTGCCGGACGGCAGCTACCTGCAAAACGCCCTGCCGGAAGACCGCGATCCCGCGCTCACGCCGGCGCAGCGGACCACGGCTCGCGCCATGCGCGCGCAAGCCGATGGCGACCGGGCCTATGCGCTGGGCGCCGATTTGCCGGAAGCGGTGCGTCTTTACGCCGCGGCCGCGGTCGACACCCATGCCGCCCGCGAAGCGCCGGATACCGACCGCCTGTTGGGGCAGGCGCGCGCCCGCTACCGCGCCATTCTCCAGTTGCCGGCGCAGCAGGCCGCGCCACGCAGCGTCTGGGCCGCCTATATGCTGGCAGAAATCGGGGACGAGACAGAGTTAGCCACTGACGACGCCGAGGCGCAGCGGCAGGCCGCAGCACAAGCCTATGGCCGCGTGCGGCAACTGGCGCGCGACGGTGCGCCGGACCCGCTGGGCCTGGCCGTTGCCAGCTACGGCCAGGAGGCGCGCCTGTTCCTCGCCGGGCCGCAGGGGCAATGCAGCTATATGGAGCTGGTCAATGCCGAGCCCTGCATGGACGCCATTCCCGCGGCCTCGCTAAAGCATGCGCTGCGCCTCTATGCCGAACAGGCCGCGCGCGACTCCGTGAGCGGCAATGCATCGCTGCGCATGCTGGCCGAATGGGCCTTGGAAGATCCGGCGCGCACGCGCCGCCTGATCGACGATCCAGTCGCGCAACGCCTGCTGGTGGCCTACGCGCTGGCCAGGGTCGGCGACATCGTGGACGGCAGGCCGGACAGCGCCAGCGATCCGCACGCCGCCTACGATACGACTGGCCAGGTGGGGTTGGCCGATGCGGCGCAAGGGCATGACGTCACACCCAATCCGGCGCTGCAATCGCTGGTTGCGGCATTGGAAACCCAGGACCTGAAGCAGGTGCCGGACGCCGACCGCGTGGCCGCGCTGGCCTACCGCATCGGCCGCTACGAGCTGGCGCAGACGTTGGCCGCGCGGCTGGACACGGCCTTGGCCTGGTGGGTCCGCGCCAAGCTGGCGCTGCGGCAAGGCGATACGCAGGCGGCGGCCCAGGCCTATGCCCAGGCTGCACGCGCGTTTCCGCGCGCCGACGGCAGCCTGGAGGCTGTCGGCGCGGCGCGCCTGCTGGGCGAACAAGGCGTGTTGACGCTGTCGCGCGGCCAGTATGTCGAGGCGCTGGATCAACTACTGCACGCCACCGTGAAGGACGATCCGGCCAATCCGGCCGGAGGCTTCTGGTTATCCACCCCGTACTGGAATGACGCTGCCTACGTCGCTGAGCGCGTGCTGACCACCGCCGAACTCAAGTCCTATGTGGACCGGCATGCGCCCGCCACTCCGGCGCCGGCAAGGTCCGTGCCGCGCGATCCGCAGAATTTCTACGACTGGGTAAGGCAGCATCCCATCACCGCATCCGATCGCCTGCGCCTGCTGCTGGCGCGCCGGATGGTGCGCGAAGGTTCGATCGAGCTGGCGCTGCCCTATTTCCCCGCCGATTCGGACGCCCGCTACGCCACGCTGGAAAGCGTCGACGGCAAGTGGGAAGTGCGTCTGCAGGAAACCCGCCGGCTCGCCGCGGAGTATGGCGCGGCCTTGCGCCGTGCCGGGAGCGCCTGGGGCCGCACATCACGGGCGCAAGCCTGGTACGAAGCTTCGCGGCTGGCGCGGCGCGACGGGATGGAGATCATGGGCTACGAACAGGAGCCGGATTTTGCGGTCTATGGCGGCAACACCAGTTATGGCGCGGGACGCAGCGCGGTCCCAGGCTGGAAGGCAGAGGATGACGATGCCGGAACGCCCGACACGCCGGCCTTGCGTGCCGCCGCCGCGCTGCCGGGCCCGTTTGTCACCGAAGAGGAACGCCGTCGCTATGCCGCCAGCGAAGCGCAGCCCTACACCCGCTTCCACTACCGCGAGATCGCGGCCAATCATGCGCTGCGCGCGTCCGACGAGCTGCCACGCCGCTCGCAAGCCTACGCCGCCGTGCTGTGCCAGGGCGCCCGCTACATCATCGACGACTCCCCGGAACTGGCCGCCACGATCTACCGCCGCTATATAGAACACGGCGCGCAGGTGCCGTTCAGCGGCTCTTTCGGCCGCGAATGCGCCGCGCCCGATTTCCAGGCGGCTGCCTGGTTCCATTACACGCAGGCCGGAAAATCGTGGGAACGTCTGCGCCGCGACCATCCCGGCCTGCTGCTGGCGGCCGCGTTGTTGGCCCTGGCCGGCGGCGCTGCCACGATCCTGGCCTGGCGCTACACCGCGGCGCGCACGGGCCGGCGCCGCGCCTAAGACAGCTCAGGCAGCTCCACCCGCCGCGTCAGCTGATTCCAGGTGTCGGCCACCCGGGCGCGCACGCGCAGATCTGCGCCCACCGGCGCGGTCTCGATGAATTCATAGCGGCGGGCGCCGTCCAGGTGCTCCAGCATGGGCAGGCGGACCATGCCGGCGGCGTCGCCCAGCAGCACCGGCGCCAGGTACAGCAGCAGTTCATCCACGCAGCCCGCGGCGACCAGCGCGCCGCTCAGGCCCGCGCCGGCTTCGACGTGGACCTCATTGAACTGTTCCTGCGCCAGCCAGCGCATCATCGCCGGCAGATCGACCCGGCCCGGCGCCTCGCCCGGCAGCAGCACCACGCGGGCGTTCCTGGCCTGCAGGCGCGCGGCCTTGGCGGCATCTTCGCGAGCCGTGAAGATGATGACCTCGGCGCCATCGAACAACCGCGCGTCCTCGGGGATTTCAAAACGGCCGTCCACTACCGCCTTGCGCGGCTGACGGGGCGTGTCCACGCCTCTGACATTGAGCTGCGGATCGTCTTTCAGCACGGTGCCCATGCCGGTCAGCACCACGCAGGCGCGGGCGCGCCAGCGGTGTCCGTCGGCGCGAGCCTCGGGTCCGGTGATCCATTGCGAGACGCCGTTATGCAGCGCGCTGCGCCCGTCCAGCGAGGCCGCCATCTTCATCCACACCCACGGCAGGCCGCGGCTCATGCGCGAGATGAAACCCGCGTTGATGGCCAGCGCCTCCGCGCGGCAGACGCCCGTGGTCACCGCGATCCCGGCATCGCGCAGACGCGCCAGTCCTTGCCCATTGACCAGCGGATTGGGGTCGCCGATGGCCACCACGACCCGCGCCGGCCGGGCCGCAAGCACAGCGTCCACGCAGGGCGGCGTGCGGCCGAAATGGCTGCAGGGTTCCAGGGTGACGTAAAGCGTGGCGCCTTCCACGGATTCGCCGCGCGCCTGGACGTCGCGCAAGGCGCAGACTTCCGCGTGCGGGCCGCCCGGCGGCTGCGTGGCGCCTTCGCCCAGCACCCGGCCGTCGCGCACGATCACGCAGCCGACCCGGGGGTTGGGCGCGGTGGTGTACATGACGGCCTGCGCCAACGCCAGGGCGCGGCGCATCCAGAAAATGTCGTCGTTGTCGCTGGGAATCATCATGTCCAGGATTGTATGTCCGCCGCAGGGCGGGCAGGCGGTCCGGCAGCGGGTCCACCGGGGCAGCGGCGGCCAATGTCCGTTTTAGGCCGATGGCCGTCTTTCGCCGCACTCGCCGCCACGCCGGATTGCAGTAAAAATAGCTGCACACCCCTAAAATTCGCCCTCCAGGAGCGCGATCCATGAAACAAGCACTGATCGTCATCGACGTACAAGACTCTTTCCGGCAACGTCCGTTTTGGGATGAAGCCGAGTACCCTGCGTTCGTGGAACAGATCCAATCCCTGATCGACGCCGCCCAGGCCCGCGACATTCCGGTGCTGCAGGTGTTCCACACCAGCGTGTCGAACGACCCCGCCAACCCCTTCTCGATGGCCTCCGGCCACGTCAAGACGCTCAAGGAACTGCGCATCGAGCCCACCGCCGTGTTCCACAAGACCGTGCATTCCTCGCTCTACGCCAAAGACGCGGACGGCGCCAGCCTGCAGGACTGGCTGGTGAAGCACGGCATCGAAGGCATCATCGTCAGCGGCATCCGCACCGAACAGTGCTGCGAAACCACCTCGCGCCACGCCAGCGACGCCGGCTACAAGGTGGTGTTCCCCACGGACGCCACCCTGACCTTTGCCATGCAGAGCCCGTCCGGCCAGCATTACACGCCGGCCGAGATCCGCGACCGGACCGAGCTGGTGCTGCAAGGGCGTTTTGCCCGCATCGCACGCGCGGCCGACGCGCTGGCGGCCTGACACTGGCGGAGGGCCGCATGGTTCCAGTGTATTTCGTGCTGACGCGGGGCGTCGTGCTGCTGGACGTGGCAGGCCCCGCGGAGGCCTTCCGCGTCGCCAACAAGCTGGTTCCCGGGGCCTTCGAACAGCATTTCTGCGGCCCGTCCCGGGAAGTCGAAAGCGGCCTGCCGGGCCTGCACCTGGCTCATATCCAAGCCTTGCCGGCCAGCCTGCCCCCCGAAGCCCTGGTCATCATTTCCGGCGTGGTGGGCAAGCCCACGCGCCTGGACGACCCCGACTCGCGCGCCATCATCGACTGGCTCGCGGCCCGCCATCCGGTGGACGGCTTCACGCTGATGACGGTGTGCGCAGGCGCCCTGTTCGCCGCCGCCGCCGGCCTGACGCGGCAGCGCGACTGCACCACACACCACACTTGCCTGGAACAGCTGGCCAGCATTGACCCGAGCGCGCGGCTGCATGACAACCGCATCTTCGTCGAAGACGGCAAACTGGTCAGCAGCGCCGGCATCACGGCCGGCATCGATTTGGCTCTGCACATGGTGTCGCGCCATTGCGGCCCGCGCGTGGCCAGCGAAACGGCGCGCGACATGGTGGTCTACCAACGGCGCGCCGGCACGGATTCCACGCTGTCGCCCTGGCTGGACCATCGCAGCCACCTGCATCCAGGCGTGCACCGGGTGCAGGACGCGGTCATCCGTGATCCGGCGGCGCCCTGGTCGGCGCAATCGCTGGCGGACCAGGCGCACACCAGCGCGCGCCATCTGACGCGGCTGTTCCGCGAACACGCGGGCTGCACGCCAATGGACTACCTGTATCAGATACGCGTGGCGCTGGCGCGCGACCTGCTGCGCGATACCCGGCTGGACCTGGAGCGCGTGGCCGAAAAGTCGGGATTCGGCTCGGCGCAGCACATGCGCCGCGTCTGGCGCAAGTTCCAGCCGCTGACGCCCAGCCTGGCGCGTACGGCTCCCACCATGCAATGACGGCGCCGCAGCGCCGTCATTTTCCAGCTTCCATGCGGCCAGCCGACCGCGGATCGGTTGAACCTGAGCCCTGCTAGTCCTTGCGCAGCTTGCCCGGCAACAGCGGCCCTTGCATCTCGCGGATGGCTTCGACGAATTCGCCGATGTCCTCGAAGCTCTTGTAGACCGAAGCGAAGCGCACGTATGCCACCTTGTCGAGCTTGCGCAGTTCGTTCATCACGAGCTCGCCTATATGTTCGCTGGGCACTTCACGCAGCCCGCTGGCCAGCAACTGCTCTTCGATGCGCGCGACCGCGGCGTCCACGTCTTCCGTGCTGACGGGACGCTTGCGCAGCGCCAGGCTCAGGCTGGCGCGCAGCTTGCCGGGGTCGTAGTCGCTGCGGCTGCCATTGCGCTTGACGATGGAGGGCATGGCCAGCTCCACCCGTTCATAGGTGGTGAAACGTTTGTCACAGGACAGGCAGCGACGGCGACGGCGTATGGCGTCGCCTTCTTCGGAGACCCGGCTGTCTACGACCTGCGTTTCGGCATTGCCGCAAAATGGACACCGCATGTGTGATCCCTAAAGGCACTGAAGGGGCAATAGTTGAGCATATTGTAACGAGGCGTCCGGCCGCCAGCGCCAATACGGGCTAATCCGCCCCCGTATTTTTTACCAGGCGGCGCCAGCCGCCCGAAAACAAAGGGACGGCGCCTTGCGGGGCCGTCCCTGGTAGACCGCCGCGGCCGGGCCACAGCCCGCCGCAGGGATTGCTCGCTTACTTCTTGCCGTAGACCGGCAGGCGCGAGGTCAGTTCGTTGACCTTTGCACGCACAGCGGCGATGTTGGCTTCGTCGCGCGGATTGTCCAGCACGTCGGCGATCAGGTTGGCGGTCAGCTCGGCTTCGGCTTCGGTGAAGCCGCGCGTGGTCATGGCCGGCGTGCCCAGGCGGATGCCGCTGGTCACGAAGGGCTTTTCCGGGTCGTTCGGGATGGCGTTCTTGTTGACCGTGATGTGGGCCTGGCCCAGCACGGCTTCCGCTTCCTTGCCCGTGATGCCCTTGGAACGCAGGTCCACCAGCATGACGTGGCTTTCGGTGCGGCCGGAGACAATGCGCAGGCCGCGCTTGACCAGCGTGTCGGCCAGCACCTTGGCGTTCTTGACCACTTGCTGCGCGTAGTCCTTGAAGGCAGGTTCCAGCGCTTCCTTGAAGGCCACCGCCTTGCCGGCGATGACGTGCATCAGCGGACCGCCCTGAATGCCGGGGAAGATCGCCGAGTTGATGATCTTCTCGTGCTCGGCCTTCATCATGATGACGCCGCCGCGCGGGCCGCGCAGCGACTTGTGCGTGGTCGAGGTGACGAAGTCGGCGTGCGGAACCGGGTTGGGATAGGCGCCGCCAGCGACCAGGCCGGCGTAGTGGGCGATGTCGACCATGAACAGCGCGCCGTTTTCACGGGCGATGCGGGCCATGCGCTCGAAGTCGATGTGCAGGGCGTAGGCGGAGGCGCCAGCCACGATCAGCTTGGGCTTGTGCTCCTTGGCCAGTTGCTCGACCTGGTCATAGTTCAGGACTTCGTTTTCGTCCAGGCCGTAGGAGATGAAGTTGTACAGCTTGCCCGAGGCGTTGACCGACGCGCCGTGCGTCAGGTGGCCGCCTTCGGCCAGGCTCATGCCCAGCACGGTGTCGCCCGGCTTCAGGACGGCCATGTACACGCCCTGGTTGGCCTGCGAACCCGAGTTGGGCTGCACGTTGGCGGCTTCGGCGCCGAAGATCTGCTTCAGGCGGTCGATGGCCAACTGCTCGACCACGTCCACGTATTCGCAACCGCCGTAGTAGCGCTTGCCCGGATAGCCTTCGGCGTACTTGTTGGTGAGCTGCGTGCCCTGGGCTTCCATGACGGCCGGGCTGGCGTAGTTCTCCGAGGCGATCAGCTCGATGTGCTGTTCCTGGCGGACGTCTTCCTTCTGGATGGCGGCCCAAACGTCCGGGTCAGCCTTGGACAAGGTGAGGTTGCGGTCAAACATGACGGGGGGTTCCTGAGGCGGTAAGAGAGGAGAAAACTGCGCCCGGGTGGGTAAACCCGGAGAATGACGGATAGTTTACCCCGTCGGACAGGATCAAATGCTCCCAAAATGCAGGGAACCCGGGCAAAATTCCCGGCATGGGCGCGAAAACCACGCCATCCTCCGCGGCCGGAAAAGCCGTCTCAATCCGACTTGAGAAACTTTCATGCAAAGCGCCACGCTCATAACCTACTCATTAGTAGCTGCGGTCAGCGTCGTCAGCCCCGGCCCGGCCACCATGCTGGCCATCCGTAACGGCGCGGCGGGTGGATGGCGGGCCGTGCTGCCCTCCACCCTGGGTAATGTCACCGGGCTGTTCCTGCTGTCGGCCGCCGCCATGCTGGGACTGGGCGTGGTGCTGCAATCGTCCGCCATGCTGTTCATGCTGCTCAAGCTGGCCGGCGCGGCGTACCTGCTCTACATCGGCCTGCGCCACCTGCTGGGCCGCTCGAACATTGCGCCGCCCGCAGACGCCGCCGCGCTGGCGCCGCGCAGCGCCGGGCGGCTCTATTCGGAAGCCGCGCTGGTTGCAACGCTGAACCCCAAGCCCATCCTGTTCTTCACGGCGCTGTTTCCTCAGTTCCTGAACGCGGCCGAGCCCTTGCTGCCGCAGTTCTTCATCCTGACGGGCATCTTCACGGGCATGTCGCTGGTGTCGCTGCTGGCCTATGGCGCCTTGGCCCACCGCGCCCGGCGCCTGCTGCGCCAACCCCGCATCGTGACCTGGATCAACCGCCTGGTCGGCGCCATCTTCATCACTTTTGGATTGGCGCTGCTGCGGCTCAAGCGCGCCACGGGCTGAATCTTTTCGGCGATGAAAAAAGGCCGCAGTCGCAAGACTGCGGCCTTTCTGTGGCGCGGCGAATCAGGCCGAGGTGGCGCCGATCTGCTTGGGAGCCAGTTTCGGATTGAGCGTATAGGTGCCGGTCAACGACGCCTGCGCCAACACGTGCTTCTGGATCGCGCGCAGCGCGTCTTCGCCGGTGAACGAACCCTGCAGGTTCAGCGTGGGCACGTCCAGCGCATACAGGGTGAAGACGTAGCGATGCGGGATGGCGTCGTTCCAGGGCGGGCACGGGCCGTCATAGCCGAAGTAGTCGCCGCTCATGTCGTGATCGTTGGCGAACCATGACGAGTACGAGTTGATGCCCTGGCGCGCATCCATCGGCGCCAGCGGGCCGCCCTTGCCGCGCGGCGTGATGCCGCTGGAGAAGGCGCCTTCCTCGATGTCGCGCAGGTCGGCCGGCAGATCGACCAGCACCCAGTGGAAGAAGTCCACGCGGGGCAGGCTGGCCGGCACCTCGCGGCCTTCCTGGTTGACGTCGTCGGGTTCGGAGGGCACATCGGGATCATGGCAGATCAAGGCAAACGACTGCGTGCCCGCCGGAACTTCGTCCCAGGAGAACTGCGGGTTGAAGTTGTCTGCCAGCGCGACGTGCGATTGCGCATCGATCCTGCCGAAGGCGTAGCGTTCGGGAATCGACTCGTTATCGGAAAAGGACAAACTCGAAAGTTTCATGTCGTGCTCCTTGATGTGCCGCAAAGGCCCCACTGCCCCTGTCTGTACCCTCAGCGTATCAAAACTTCGCAATCATGGGTTCAAGTTAACACGCGCAAATTTGCGCTTGCCCACCTGAACGACGTAAGTCCCCGCCGGCAATTGCAACGATTTGTCTTCCACGCGGTCGCCATTGACGCGCACGCCGCCTTGCTCCACGTTGCGCTGCGCTTCCGAACCGGAGGCCACCAGGCCGGCTTCGCGCAGCAGCTTGAGGATGCCCACCGGCGCGCCGCCGATGTTCACTTCGGGGATGTCGTCGGGGATCGCGCCGTCGCGGAAACGGGCTTCGAACGAGGCCAGCGCGTCATCGGCAGCCTTGACGGAATGGAAGCGCGCAATGATTTCCTGGGCCAGCATGACCTTGGCGTCGCGCGGGTTGCGGCCGCCATCGATCTCCTGCTTGAGCGCCGCGATCTCTTCCAGAGAGCGGAACGACAGCAGCTCGAAGTAGCGCCACATCAGCGTGTCGGAAATCGACATGAGCTTGCCGAACATCGAATCGGGCGACTCCGAAATGCCGATGTAGTTGCCCTTGGACTTGGACATCTTCTCTACGCCATCCGTCCCGACCAGCAGCGGCATCGTCAAGATGCACTGCGGCTCCTGTCCATACTCTTTTTGCAGCTCGCGCCCGACCAGCAGGTTGAACTTCTGATCGGTGCCCCCCAGCTCCAGATCGGACTTCAGCGCCACCGAGTCATAGCCCTGCATCAGCGGATACAGGAATTCATGGACCGAGATCGGGATGCCGCCCTTGAAGCGCTTGGTGAAGTCCTCGCGCTCCATCATGCGCGCGACCGTGTAGCGCGACGCGAGCTGGATCATGCCGCGCGCGCCCAGCGGATCGCACCACTCGGAGTTGTAGCGGATCTCGGTGCGCGCCGGATCCAGCACCAGGCTGGCCTGGGCGTAATAGGTCTTGGCGTTGGCCTCGATCTGTTCACGCGTCAGCGGCGGGCGCGTGTTGTTGCGGCCGCTGGGATCGCCGATGGTGGACGTGAAATCGCCGATCAGGAAGATGACGTTGTGGCCCATGTCCTGCAGCTGGCGCATCTTGTTCAGCACCACCGTGTGACCCAGGTGGATGTCCGGCGCGGTCGGATCCAACCCCAATTTGATGCGCAGAGGCACGCCCGTGGCGCGGCTCCTGGCCAGCTTGCGGGCGAATTCGGACTCGACCAGCAACTCATCGCAACCGCGCTTCGCTATACGCAGGTCTGCTTCGACTTCAGGGGTAATCGGGGCTTCTGAGGGTGACATGGCAGGGGGACCAACTCGGCTTCAGCCGATAAAAAGGTGTAAAAAGTGACGAAAACTATCGAAAATTCTAGCCGAATCAGCTAGGATACCGCCCTAATCATACGCAATTGCCATCTATACGCAGTTGTGGTCCGGTTTACACCCCGTTGTTCACAAGATGCGCCCCGCGCCAGCCCTTGCCCCGAAATGTGCGCGCGAGGGCCGTTCGTGTCACGCACCCTGCGAGCTCTAGCCACCTGAGAGGGTATCTTCACGATGAATCGTGGCCTCCACGAAATGGCGAGTAGCATCAAACGCAAAGTTGCTGCCGTGTTTGCGCCCGGCGAGCCCAAGCCCCAGCGCTCGGGACTTTTCCGCCGCACTCTCCTCGTCACCGCAATTGGTCTGTTCGCTGGCGCCGCCGCCCTCGGCATGGTGCAGCAACCCGACCGCACTGAACTCCCCCCTTCGCGCATCATCAGCAGCGTCCTGCCGCTAAGCGCCGAGCAAGTCGAAGTCAGCACTCCCAGTGCCGCTCCCTATATCAGCGAAACCCGGATCCGCGCCGGCGACACGCTGGCCGCGGTGCTGCAACGCCTGGAACTCGACGCGCCCAGCCTGCAGACCTTCCTGACGCACGAAGCCAGCGCCCGCAGCATCTACAAGCTGTACCCGGGCCGCTCGGTGCAGGCCGCGACGGACGAAGCCGGCAACCTGATCTGGCTGCGTTACATCCACACCCCCGGCAACGAGACGGACGGCCAGGTCGTGACGCGCATGCTGCACGTCGCGCCGGCAGGCGACAGCTACAAGGCCGAGGAAATCACCGAAAGCACCGAACGCCAGACCCGCGTCGCCGTGGGCACGATCCGTTCGTCGCTGTTCGGCGCCACCGACGCCGCCGGCATCCCGGACTCGGTCACCATGCAGATGGCCGACATCCTCAGCGCCAAGATCGACTTCTTGCGCGACCTGCGCCAGGGCGACAAATTCCGCGTGGTCTACGAAGTGCGTTCGCACGACGGCCGCTACGCCGGCGCCGGCCGAGTGCTGGCGCTGGAATTCATCAACGGCGACAAGACCTACAACGCCGTCTGGTTCAGCCCCGACGAAAAGAGCGGTTCGTACTACGACTTCGACGGCACCAGCCTGCGCGGCGCGTTCCTGCGCACCGCCCTGAAATTCAGCCGCATCAGCTCCACCTTTGGCATGCGCATGCACCCCATCCACAAGACCTGGACGGGACACAAGGGCGTGGACTACGCGGCGCCTTCCGGCACGCCGATCCACTCCACCGCTGACGGCACGGTGGAATTCTCCGGCTGGCAGAACGGCTACGGCAACGTCGTCATCGTCAAGCACCACGGCAAGTATTCGACGCTGTACGCCCACCAGAGCCGCATCGCCGAAGGCATCACCAAGGGTTCGAAGATCTCGCAAGGCCAGTTGCTGGGCTATGTCGGCGCCACCGGCTGGGCCACCGGCCCGCACCTGCACTATGAATTCCGCGTGGACAACCAGCCGATCGATCCGCTGTCGGTGGACCTGCCGGTCGCCCGCAGCCTGGAACCCGCCGAAGTCCGCGCCTTCAACCAGGCCGTGGCTCCGTACAAGGCGCAGATCCAGCTGCTGACCGAGTTCCAGCAGACCCTGCCCGACGCGCTGACCAACGTGGCCAGCCGCTAAAGCCGGCCTAACGTCCCCGTCAAAGGCGGCCCCGCACTCTCAGTTGCGCGGCCGCTTTTTCTTTTTCGAGGCTCTCGTGAATCCTTCCACAACTAACGCTCAGCTCTATATCGGACTGATGTCAGGCACCAGCGTGGACGGCGTGGACGGCGTGCTGGTGCGCCTGGACGACGGCGCGGCGCCAGCCGTGCTCGCCAGCGCCAGCCTGCCCATGCCTGCGGACCTGCGGCGCGAACTGCTGGCCCTGAATCAATCCGGCGACGACGAGCTGGCCCGCGCCGCGCTGGCCGCCAACGCCCTCGCCCGCCTGTATGCCCAGGCCGTGGCGGCCCTGTTGCAGCAGGCCGGCGTCGCGGCCGGCGACGTGACCGCCATCGGCGCCCACGGCCAGACGGTCCGGCACCGGCCCGACCTGGGCTACACCGTGCAACTCAATGCCCCCGCCGTGCTGGCGGAACTGGCCGGCATCGACGTGGTGGCGGATTTCCGCAGCCGCGACGTGGCCGCGGGCGGCCAGGGTGCGCCGCTGGTGCCGCCCTTCCACGCTGCCATCTTCGGCGCGCCGCAAGGCCGCGCCGTCCTCAACCTGGGCGGCATCGCCAACGTGACGCTGCTGGAGCCGGGGCATGCGCCCCGCGGCTTCGACACGGGACCCGCCAACGTCCTGCTGGATGGCTGGTGCCAGCGTCACCTGGGCCGGCCTTATGACGCGGATGGCCGCTGGGCCGCGACCGGCCAGGTGCTGGCGCCGTTGCTGGAACAAATGCTGGCCAGCGAACCCTGGTTCGCCCTGCCCCCGCCCAAGTCCACCGGGCGCGACCTGTTCAACATGCAATGGCTGGACGACCGCCTGGCCGCGTTCGACGGCCCCAAGCCTGCGCCGCAAGACGTGCAGGCCACGCTGCAACGCCTGACCGCGCGCACGGTCGCCAATGCCGTCGATGCGGCCGCGGCGGGCACGCAGGAAGTCTTCGTCTGTGGCGGCGGCGCGCGCAATCCGGGCCTGATGCGTGAGCTGGCCTACTGCCTGCAGCGGCCCGTGCACGCCACCGATGCGCTGGGCGTGCCGGCGCAGGAAGTCGAGGCCCTGGCGTTCGCCTGGCTGGCGCAGGCCTTCGTGCAGCGTAGGCCGGCGGGCCTGCCCGCCGTCACCGGCGCGCGTGGCCCGCGTATCCTGGGCGCGCTCTATCCCGCCTGAAAACCGCACGCCCATGCAAAAAGCCCTTCGGCGCGCCGAAGGGCTTTTACTTTTCCTGCCTGGGTGATTACACCGAGAACGAGGAACCGCAGCCGCAGGTGGTGCTGGCGTTGGGATTGCGGATGACGAACTGCGCGCCTTCCAGGTCTTCCTTGTAGTCGATCTCTGCGCCGACCAGGTACTGGAAGCTCATCGGATCCACCAACAGTTGCACGCCAGCCTTGTCCAGCACGGTGTCGTCATCGTTCACGACTTCGTCGAAGGTGAAGCCGTACTGGAAACCCGAACAGCCTCCGCCCTGCACGAAAACGCGCAGCTTCAGCTCAGGATTGCCTTCTTCGGCCAACAGATCCTTCACTTTGGCCGCGGCCGAGTCGGTAAACACCAGGGGAGCAGGCGGGGCGGCCTGCAGGTCGACGGTTTCGGTCACTGCATTCATGGTTCACTCCTGGCCGGTTCGGCCATATTTCGGTGAGCGGCAACGGCGCTCGCATAGTGTCACTATAGCGCAGGGCTTGCGCAGACTCAAAGTTCGAGCTTGACGCTTCTTGACGCCCGGACCGTGTCGCCCTCCAGGACGCTGACGGTCACGCTTTCGGGGACAAATCCGTCGGGCAGCGCCAGGATGCCCTGGCTGCGCTGATACTGGTCGAACTGCAGGGCCAGCGGCGAGGTCGGCGTGCTGTCTCCAGGAATGGCGACGGAGCCGGATTCGGCCTTGACCTGCATGGGCGCCAGATCCACCTTCACGGTCTCGCCCTTCAGGATGCCGGTGGCCTGGAAACGCAAAGCGCCCGAAAACGGAGACCCGCCATTGCGGCCGCTGCGCATCAGCAGGACCTTGTAGCGCAGGCCGCCGCCGCTGCGGTCGATCTCGACGCCGCGGATGTCCACCGAACCCTCGGGGCCCGGCGGCAACAGCTGCTCATAGAACGCCAGTTGATCGCGGACCCGGCCGACCTCGGCCTGGACCGTGCGCAGCTGCGTTTCCAGTTCCTGGCGCGCGGCGCGTTCGATGACCAGTTCGCCGTCGGCGGTGTCCAGTTGGCCCTGCGTGTAACGCAGCTGGGTCGACTGCTGACGCATGGCCTCTTCCTGGACCTCGGCCTGCCGGGCGCTGATCACCACGGCATCCTGCGGCCGGTAGAGCTTGCGAGTGTAGAAAAAACTGGCGGAACCGCCCAGCAGCACGCCGATCAGCAGGCCCACGAATACGCGCGCCAATCCGCCGGCGGAGCGAGGCTGGGGCGTGGTAGAGGAATCGGCGGACATAAAGAGCGGCGGCTTGCGGCCTTACGGCCGCAAGCCTGCGTACATCAAGGCAGGATCGCGACCTGGTCCAGGCCGGTCGATTCAGGGATGCCGAACATCAGGTTCATGTTCTGCACGGCCTGACCAGCGGCGCCCTTGACCAGGTTGTCCTGGATCACCAGGACGATCAGTTGGTCGCCATTGCCGGGGCGGCTGAGCGCGATGCGCAGGTTGTTGGAAGCGCGCACCGAACGGGTTTCCGGCAGGCTGCCGGCGGGCATCACGTCGACGAAGGGTTCGTCAGCGTAGCGCTGTTCAAACAGGGCCTGGAAGTCGGTATCGCGGGCCTCGGGCAGGATGCGCGCGTAGATGGTGGAGAACATGCCACGGATCATCGGCACCAGATGCGGCACGAAGGTCAGGCCGACCTTGCCGCCAGCGATCTTTTCCAGCTGCGCGACGATTTCCGGGTGATGGCGGTGGCCAGCCACGCCGTAGGCCTTGAAGTTGTCGGAGGCTTCGGAGAAGAGCGAGCCCACTTCCGCCTTGCGGCCAGCGCCCGAGACGCCCGACTTGCAGTCGGCGATCAGGGTTTGCGCATCGATCAGCTTCTTGCCGCCTTCGAGCAGCGGGGCCAGGCCCAGCAGCACGGTGGTGGGATAGCAGCCGGGGTTGCCGATGACGCGGGCCTTGGAGATGGCCTCGCGGTTCAACTCCACCAGGCCATACTGGGACTCGGCCAGGATGTCCGGGCAGGTATGGGGAATCTTGTACCAGCGTTCGAACGTGGGGATGTCCTGCAGGCGGAAGTCCGCGGCCAGGTCGATGACCTTGGTGCCGGCATTGATGAGTTCCTGGGCCTGGGCCATGGCAACGCCGTGGGGCGTCGCGAAGAACACGACGTCGCAATCCGTCAGCGTGGCCTTTTCCGGCGCGGAGAAAGCGATATTCACGCGGCCGCGCAGGTTCGGATACATGTCAGCCACCGGCAGCCCGTCTTCCTTGCGGGACGTGATGGCGGTCAATTCCACATTGGGATGCTGCGACAGCAAGCGCAGCAGCTCGACGCCGGTGTAACCGGTGCCGCCGACGATACCAACCTTGATGCGGGTGTTCGATGCTTGGGCCATGATGTGTGCTCTTCGTAGAACGAGGATCGATTGTATCGCTCGGGAAAGCGGGTGTTGCGGCTAAGAGCCCGAAATGGCACCGCAGTCCTTCTTTCCGACCGGAGGGAATGCGCGGAGTTCCGCGCGGGACGTACAACGGCCGGACCGCATCCGGCGCTGGAACAAACAGTGCGAAAAAAAGCCCGCCGAAGCGGGCTTTTCTTGCAGCAGCGTATTAACGCTTGCTGAACTGCTTGCGCCGACGTGCCTTGCGGAAGCCGACCTTCTTGCGTTCGACTTCGCGGGCATCGCGGGTGACAAAGCCAGCTTGCGACAGTGCGGGCTTCAGGGTCGCGTCGTAGTCGATCAGGGCACGCGTGATGCCGTGACGGACTGCGCCGGCCTGGCCGGTTTCACCGCCGCCGTGCACGTTGACCTTGATGTCGAACGATTCCAGGTGGCCGGTCAGTTCCAGCGGCTGGCGCACGATCATGCGGCCGGTTTCGCGGGCGAAAAAGTCGTCGACGGGCTTGCCGTTGACAACGATCTTACCCGTGCCCTTCTTGATGAAAACGCGAGCCACCGAGGTTTTGCGACGGCCGGTTCCGTAATTCCAGTTACCGATCATGGCGTTTCCTTAGATATCCAGCGTCTTGGGCTGCTGGGCGGTGTGCGGGTGCTCGGCACCGGCGTACACCTTCAGTTTCTTGATCATGGCGTAGCCCAGAGGACCCTTGGGCAGCATGCCCTTGACAGCCTTCTGGATGGCGCGGCCGGGAAAACGCTCTTGCATCTTCTCGAAGTTCGTTTCACGGATACCGCCCGGGTACGTCGTGTGGCGGAAGTACTTCTTGTCCTTCGCCTTGGCGCCCGTAACAACGATATCGGCAGCGTTGACGATGACGATGTAGTCACCGGTATCAACGTGCGGCGTGAATTCAGGTTTGTGCTTGCCACGCAGACGACGTGCGACTTCGCTGGCCACACGACCGAGGACTTTGCCCTTGGCGTCGATCACAAACCAGTCACGTTGGACTTCATGCGGCTTGGCCACAAAGGTCTTCATGATGGTTCCTAAGAATAAAAATTTTCCTGGCTGGACCATCCAGCCAGTTTTTTTCCCCGAACTAGACCGAAATCCAAGAAAGAACCCATCGGGTTTTCCAAATATTCAGTCGATATCAGCGTCTTGCCTAAGCGTTATTACCCGCCCGTGCATTAGCCAAAATGAGGGAAAGCCTGCGATTCTAACACAGCTGCTCAAAAAATGGGCAACTTAATCCGCGTTGGAAATACGCCGACGGCGCCCTGAGGCGCCGCCGGCACATCCAAACAATCAGGGACGCACGCCCTGGAGCGCCGGTTCAGGCGCCCAGGTAGGCTTCCAGCACGCGCGGATGGCCCAGCAGTTCGCGGCCGGTGCCGGTCAGCGCCATGGCGCCGTTCTCCAGCACGTAGCCGTGCTGGGCGATCTTCAGCGCCTGGCGCACGTTCTGCTCGACCAGGAACAGGGTCAGGCCGTCGGCGTTGATCGCGCGCAGGGAGCGGAAGATTTCCTGCACCACGATGGGCGCCAGGCCCATCGAGGGTTCGTCCAGCAGCAGCAGGCGCGGCTTGGCCATCAGGGCCCGGCCGATGGCCAGCATCTGCTGTTCGCCGCCGGACAGGTTGCCGGCGATGCCGGTGATCCGTTCCTTCAGGCGCGGGAACAGGTTGAACACGTATTCCAGGTCCGAGTCGACGTTCTTCAGGCCGCGGCGGTAGGCGCCCAGCTCCAGGTTTTCGAGCACAGTCATGGTGGTGAGGATGGCCCGCCCTTCCGGCACCTGGACGATACCGCGCGCCACCAACTGGTGCGGCGGCAGGTTGGTGATGTCCTCGCCTTCGAAAGTGATCTTGCCGCGCGCCTTGGGCAGCAGGCCCGACAGCGCCAGCAGCGTGGTCGACTTGCCGGCGCCGTTGGCGCCGACCAGGGCGGTGATTTCCTTGGCATTCAGGTCCAGGTCGATGCCGCGGACGGCTTCGATGTGGCCGTAATTGACCTCGAGTCCGCGGACTTCCAGCATGGCGCTCATTTGGCGGCCTCCGCTTGTTCGGTGTCTTCGTCGTCTTCGCGGCCCAGATAGGCTTCGATGACCTGTTCGTTGTTGCGGATCTCGTCGGGTCCGCCGCAAGCGATGATCTTGCCGAAGTTCAGCACCGCGATGCGTTCGCACAAGCCCATGACGAAGCGCATGTCGTGCTCGATCATGAGGATGGTGTAGCCGCGGTCGCGGATCGCCAGAATCTCGCGCATGAGTTCGGCGCGCTCGCCGGTGTTCATGCCGGCGACCGGCTCGTCCAGCAGCAGCAGCTTGGGCTCGGTGGCCAGCGCGCGCGCCAGCTCCAGGCGGCGCTGTTCGCCGTAGGACAGGTTATCCGCCAGGTCGTTGGCCTTGTGGTCCAGGCGCATCCAGGTGAGCAGTTCGTGCGCGCGCTCGCGGGCGCGCTTTTCGTGCTCGCGGTAACCCGGCAGGCCCAGCAGCAGGCTGGGGAAGCCGTAGTTCATGTGGCGATAAGCGCCCACCACCACGTTCTCCAGCAGCGTCATCTCTTTGAAGAGACGGATGTTCTGGAAGGTGCGGGCGATGCCCATGCGCGTGATGCGGTGCGGCTTCTTGTCCAGCACGCTCTGGCCGTTGAACGTGATGGTGCCGCCGCTGGGCGGCAACAGGCCGGTGATGAGGTTGAAGACCGTGGTCTTGCCGGCGCCGTTGGGGCCGATCAGGCCGAAGATGGCGCCTTCGGGAACCGACAGGCTGACGTCATGCAGCACATGCAGGCCGCCGAAGCTCTTGGAGACGGAAGAAAGCTCAAGCATGGCGCTTGCCTCCCTGGCGTCCTTGGCGCATCCAGCGCTTGAAGCGCGCCGGATCCCAGATGCCTTGCGGCAGGAACAACACAATCACCACCAGAATCACTCCATTCGCGACCAGGCGCAGATCGGCAAAACCGCGCAGCATTTCGGGCAGCACGGTAATGATGAAGCTGCCCAGCACGGGACCGGCCAGGCCGCCGATGCCGCCCAGGATCGCCATGGTCAGGATTTCCACGCCACGGTCGAAACCGTATTCGTTGGGGCCGATGAAGAAGGTCAGGTGCGCGTTCAGGGCGCCGGCCAGACCCGCGATCATCGCGCCGGCCACGAAGGCCAGCATCTTGTTGGCGCGCACGTCGATGCCCATCAGGCCGGCCGCGGTTTCGTCGCCGCGGATGGCGTCGAACGAGCGTCCGATCTTGGAGGCGCGCACGCGCCACAGCACGAACAGCACGATGACGACCGACAGCACCACATGCCACCACTGTGTCAGCTGCGGGATGCCGTTAAGGCCCAGCGCGCCGCCGGTGATGGACTCGGTGTTGAGGATGGTCACGCGAACCACTTCGCCAAAGCCCAGCGTGGCCATGGCGAGATAGACCCCGGACAGCCGCAAGGTCGGCAAGCCGATCAGCGCCGCCACCAGCGCGGGCGCGGCCATGCCGCCGGCCAGCGCGACCGAGAACGGCGCGTCGTAGTTCATGGTGAGCAGCGCGGCGGTGTACGCCCCGATGCCCATGAAGGCTGCGTTGGCCATGGCCAGCATGCCGCAAGCCAGGGTCAGCCAGATGGAGAGGGCCAGCAAGGCGTTGGTGCCCAGCGTGAGCACCAGGTTGCCGTAAATGGCCCAGAAGTTTTCGAATCCGCTCATTCTTTAAGCCTTGCGTTGAACCACTTTGCCGAACAGACCTTGCGGGCGCACCAGCAGGATCAGGAACAGCAGGCCGAAAGCCACCGCATCGCGCATGGTGGAGCCGATGTAGGCCACCGACAGCACCTCGGCAAAGCCCAGGAACAGGCCGCCCAGCATGGCGCCGCGGATGTCGCCCATGCCGCCCAGGATGATGACCGCGATGCCCTTGTGCAGCATCGGCTGGCCCATCAGGGGGAACAGCGCGTTGGAGTACAGGCCGATCAGCACGCCGGCCACGCCGCCCAGGGCAGCCGCGGCGAACGAGGTGGTGACGAACAGTTTTTCGACGTTGATGCCCAGCAGCCAAGCGGCCTTGGGCGATTCGGCGATGGCGCGCAGGGCGCGGCCGAATTGCGTGCGGCGCATGACGTACATCAGCACGGCCATCAGCGCGAAGGACAGGAAGATGATGCCCAGTTCAATGACGGTCAGGTGCAGGCCGGCGACCTCGATCACTTCCTCGGGCACGGTGCCGTGCGGGAAACGCAGGTTGCTTGCGCCGAAGATGCCCTGGGCGGTGTTGTTCAGGATGATGCCCACGCCGATGGTGGCGATCATGGGGATCAGGTGGGGCGCGTTGCGCTTGCGCAGCGGCTTGAGCACCAGGTAGTCGATGATGACTCCGGTGAAGCCGGCGACGAAGAACGCTGCCATCAGTCCCGCCCAAAGGGGCAGGCTGAATTGCTGCACGACGAACAGTGCCGCGTAGGCGCCAACCATGAAGACGGCGCCATGCGCCAGGTTGATCACCCCGAGCACGCCGAAGATCAGCGTGAAGCCCAGCGCGAACAGTGCATACACACAGCCCAGCGACAAGGCATTGACGAATTGTTGTTCGAACATGATGGGACTTTCCAAAGCTGTGAGGGCCCCATGCAGCGCCCACTGCATGGCCTTGAGCCTCCCGGCGGGGAGGCATTTCTTTTAGGGTGACGGCCCTGCGATAAAAAGCGCCTTGCGAGCGGCCGCGCCGCCCGCAAGGCGCATCCCCCCGCGCGGGGATGCGCAGCGCTTACTTTTCGATGACGTACTTGCCGTCCTTCGTCACGCTGACGATGGGAGCCTGGTCGGCATCGTAGCCGGCGGGCTTGCCGGCGCGGTCGTTGGCCTGACGGAACTTGAACGGGCCAGTGGCGCCGGTCCAGGTGACCGCGGGCAGCGCGTCGCGCAGGGCTGCGCGATCCTTGGGCAGGTCGCCCGAGATCTTGACGTTCTTCAGCGCCTGGGCGGCGATGTACATGGCGTCATACGACTGGGCCGCGAACTGGTCCGGCGCGCCATTGAACTTGGCCTTGTAAGCGTCGATGAACTTGACGTTCTCGGGAGCCTTGTTCTCGATCGACCAGGGGCTGCCGATCCACAGATTGTTCGACGCGCCGCCAGGGGCCAGGTCGAAAATCTTGACCGAGTTCATGCCGTTGCCGCCGATGACGGGCACGTTCAGGCCCAGTTGGCGGGCCTGCACCATGATCGGGGCGCCTTCGGCCAGCAGTGCGGACAGCACGATGGCGTCGGGGTTGGTGCCCTTGATCTTGGTCAGCTGGGCCTTGAAGTCCACGTCGCCCTTGGCGAACGTTTCGGTCGTCGTGACCGGGATCTTCTGGTCTTCCAGGGCCTTCTTGAAGTTGTCGTAGCCGCTCTTGGTGAAGACGTCGTCGTTGCCGTAGAGCACCGCCACGTTCTTCAGGCCGGTCTTGGCCTTGACGGTGGCGATGGTGGCCGGCAGCACGTCGGCTTCGGTGACCGAGTTGCGGAACACGTAGTTGCCGATGGAGGTGATGCCGTCAGCGGTATTGGAGGTGCCGAAGGCGACCGTCTTGGCGGCCTGGGCGATCGGGTCGGCGGCCTGGGCCGAGTTGGACAGCGTCGGGCCGAAGACCATCAGGACGTTGTCCTTGAAGATCAGCTTCTTGAAGACGTTGATCGCTTCTTCTTTCTTGCCTTGTTCGTCCTCGACCACGAGCACGATCTTGTTGCCGTTGATGCCGCCGGCGGCGTTGATTTCATCAGCGGCCAGCTGGAAACCGTTGCGGATCGACACGCCGTACTGGGCGGCGCCGCCCGACAGGGCTTCGGCCACGCCGATCTTGATGTCGGCTGCATGGGCAGCCGGGACGATACCGGCAGCGATCAGCGCGGCCAGCAGCTTCTTGGTCTTGGATTGCATGGTTGTTACCACCTTAAAGTCTGTCTCGGAATATTGGTAATCCGGGCTGATGTAATCCTGCCGGATTGACGTCGGATGCCGCCTAAAGGCGCCATGTTTGCGCGTCAAGACCCGGGATATTACTCCTTTGTATCAGGCGGCTACTCGAACGCCATTCAACAAAAGCCTACAAACCGCCCATTTTTTTGTAAAAAACGTGTGGTTACTAGCAAAAACCCTAACGCTGGCCGAATGTTATTCGGCAGGCGTAAGTGTCCTACGTTCTGGCCGATAACGCTACGCCCAGGTATTGGTCGTAGGCGCTTTCGGTCAGGCGGAACCATGGCATTTCGCTGTCGCGAAAACCCATGTAACTATCATGCATCGCCTTGAATCTGGGGTCTTTGGCGCCCAAGTCCTTGTAGAGTTGCTGCGTGGCCTCGAACGCCAGGTCCATGATGGACCGCGGGAATGTACGGATTTGCGCGCCGTTTGCCGTCAATTGGGCCAGAGCGGCCGCGTTGCGGGCATCGTAGCGGGCGATGGCGGCGGCATGCGCGGCCTGTGCGGCGGCATCCACCACGGCCTGGTAGTTCTTGGGCAGCGCGTTCCAGGCCTCGTCGTTGATATACAGCGACAGCTGCTCGCCAGGCGCCCACCAGCCGGGTGCGTAGTAATACTTAGCAACCTTATTAAGACCGAGCTTGTCGTCATCGTAGGGACCCGCGCCCGCCACCGCCTGCAGGCCGTCTTTCTCGAAGGCTTCGGCCAGCTTGGCGGGATCGGCCTGCTGCGGCGCCACGCCCAGCTTGGCCAGCACGTCGCCGGCCAGGCCGCCGACGCGCATTTTCAGGTCTTTCAGGTCGCCGGAGCGCTTGATTTCCTTGGTGTACCACCCGCCCATCTGGGCGCCGGTGTTGCCCAGCGGAAAGTTGATGATTTTTTCAGGCTTGAAGAGTTCGCGGGTCAGCCTCAGGCCGCCGCCTTCGCTCATCCAGGCGTTCATCTGCCTGGCGTTCAGGCCGAAGGGCACGCCAGCGTCGAAGCAGAAGACGGGGTTTTTGGCGTAGTAGGCGCGGGACGAGGCATGGCCGCATTCCACCTTCTTGGTGGAGACCGCTTCCATCAGGTCCGCGGCGGGCACGATCTCGCCCTCGGGGAAATGGCGGATGTTGAACTTTCCGCCCGTGGCTTCGGAGACGAACTTGCAGAAGCTTTCGCCGGCGCCGATGCGCAGATCCAGGGCGCTGGGGAAGCCGGAAGACAGGCGCCAGCTCAATGAGGGCATGTCCTGCGCGAACGCGGGCGCGCTGACGGCGGCTCCGGTGGCGACAGCGCCGAGACCGGCGTGCTTCAAGAACGAACGTCGTTGCATCTCTTTGCTCCTTTACCGCAACACCTGGGACATCACGCAATACCCGCTGGATATTACACGCCGATATGGGCCGACATTAACAGGACAGCGGGTAAAGGTTTGCAAATAGAGGGTGACGCGGGTCCGCGAATGGGCAGCGCGCAGGGGCTGCAAAGCAGTGCAAGGACCGGGGGCCGTGCAAGTCCGCGGCGGCCATGATGTGGCCGCCGCTCTAGCGACGTCAGATTCCGGCGATCGCCATCTGCTCGATCAGGATCGAGCCAGTGGTCTTGGTGCCGCGCGAAATCGTGTCGGCGCCGACCGCCACGATCTGCTTGAACATGTCGGCGAGATTGCCGGCGATGGTGATTTCCTGCACCGCGTGCTGGATCTGGCCGTTTTCCACCCAGTAGCCGAACGCGCCGCGCGAGTAGTCGCCGGTGACGTAGTTCACGCCCTGGCCGATCAGTTCGGTGACGAGAAAGCCCGTGCCCATCTTCTTGAGCATGGCTTCGAAGTCGTCGCCGCGGCGGGTCTGGGTGGAACTGAACACCAGGTTATGCGAACCGCCGGCGTTGCCGGTGGTCGTCATGCCCAGTTTGCGGGCGGTGTAGGACGACAGGAAATAGCCTTCCAGCACCCCGGCCGACACCACGCTGCGGCGGCGGGTGCGCACGCCTTCGTCGTCGAAGGGCGAGCTGCCCATGGCGCCGCGGATGTGCGGGTCTTCGGTCAGGTTGATGTGCTCGGGGAAGACGGGCTTGCCCAGCGCGTCCAGCAGGAAGCTGGCCTTGCGGTACAGCGCGCCGCCATTGGCAGCCTGGGTCAAGGCGCCCACCAGCCCCAGCGCCAGGGGCGCTTCGAACAGGACGGGGAACTTGCCGGTGCGGATGCGGCGGGCCGACAGGCGCGACAACGTGCGCTCGGCGGCGTAGCGGCCGATGGCCTCCGGCGAGGCCAGCTTGGCAGGATCGCGTTCGGAGCTGTACCAGTAGTCGCGCTGCATGCCATTGCCGCGTCCGGCGATGGGCGCGACCGACAGGCTGTGGCGCGAGTACGGATAGCCGCCCAGGAAGCCGCGCGTGTTGCCCATCACGAACTGGCCTTCGTAGGTGCCCACGGTGGCGCCATCGGTATTGGTGATGCGCGGATCGACCTCGCGGGCGGCGCGCTCGGCGCGCAGCGCCAGCTCGGCGGCCTCTTCGGTGGACACGCCCCAGGCGCGGTGCAGGTCCAGGTCGGGGAATTCGGTGGCCAGCTGATCGGCGTCGGGCAGGCCGGCGGCCGGATCGGCGGCGGTGTGGCGCGCAATGTGCCAGGCGGCTTCGACCGTCTGGCGCAGCGCCGCTTCGGAAAAGTCGGAGGTGGAGGCCGAACCGCGGCTCTGGCCGGCGTAGACCGTCAGGTCCAGCGAACGGTCGCGGGTCTGTTCGACGGTTTCGATGTCGTTCTTGCGTACGGAGACCGACAGGCCCAGGCTTTCCGAGACTTCCGCCGCTGCGTCGGAGGCGCCGATCTGGCGCGCATAGGCGAGGGTTTGTTCGACGAGTTCAGAAAAACGCGCGTGATTCGCCGCCAGCGGCAAGGATGAGGAGGTTTTAACCATTGCTGTCCAATTTGCAGAGACGGTTATCATAGCCAAGTCTGTCATTGCGCAGTTTTCCATGAATTCCCATATTGAAGAAGAATCCGTCGACGACGGTTACGACGAGAACGGCTACGACCGTCCCAGCAAGTCGCAGGTCAAGCGCGAAATGCACGCCTTGCTGGACCTGGGCAAGCAGCTGATCGAACTGTCCCCCGAACGCCTCAAGCAATTGCCGCTGGCGGAGCGCCTCTATGAAGCGATCCGCACCGCGCAGCGCACCACCGGGCGCGAGGGCAAGCGGCGCCAGGTTCACTTCGTGGGCAAGCTGATGCGCGACGCGCCCGCCGACGAGATCCGCGCCCAGCTCGACGTCTGGGAAAACGGCTCGCGCGAGGAAACCGCCGCCATGCACCGGCTGGAGACCTTGCGCGACCGCCTGCTGGACGACGACGAGGCCCTGACCCGGCTGCTCAATAACAATCCGCAGGCCGACGTGCAACAGCTGCGCGCGCTGATCCGCGCCGCCCGCAAGGAAAAGCTGGCCAACGCCGCCCTGCTGCAAGGCCAGGAGCCGCAGAAGAAGCACTACCGCGCGCTGTTCCAGGCCCTGAAGACCCTTACCCTCTGATTTTCACCGTCCGCCGTCCATGAACGCTCCGACCGACCTGCTCGATTGCATCGAGATCGAAACCGCCCCCAATCCCACGCACGCCGTGATCTGGCTGCACGGCCTGGGCGCCGACGGCAACGACTTCGCGCCCATCGTGCCGGAGCTGGACCTGCCGGCCGGCGCGTCGGTGCGCTTCGTATTCCCCAACGCGCCGGTGCAACGCGTGACGATCAATAACGGCATGGCGATGCGCTCCTGGTACGACATCCTGGTCATGGACCTGGTGCGCGTCGAGGACGCCAGCGGCATCCGCGCCTCCGAGGCTGCGATCCACAAGCTGATCGCGCGCGAAAACGCGCGCGGCATCCCGACCTCGAAGATCGTGCTGGCGGGCTTTTCGCAGGGCTGCGCCATGACCCTGCACACCGGCATCCGCCTGCCGGAAAAGCTGGCGGGCATGATGGGCCTGTCGGGCTATCTGCCGCTGCTGGACACGGCCGAGGCCGAACGCCACAGCGCCAATCACGACACGCCCATCTTCCTGGCCCACGGCCAGTACGACCCGGTGGTGTCGCTGCCGCGCGCCCAGGCCTCGCTGGCCGAACTGCAGCGCCTGGGTTACGACGTGCAATGGCACACCTACCCCATGCCGCACTCGGTCTGCGCCGAGGAAGTGGCGGATATCTCCAAGTTCCTGAATCAAGTCCTGGTCTGAGGACCATGCAGGGCCGCGCCCGGCGGCCCTGATCGCGGCAGATAGGCGCCCGGCGCCCCTGCCCGCCCACTTGCAGGCCCTGGCGGCCTGCGATTTCATTTTGTATACCAAATGGCATCCCAGCCTGGAATTTTCATAGGCTGGCTTTCTTGCGTCCATAGAGAAAAACGCCAACTGCAAAAAGCTTGTCGCCTATCTGTATTGAATATAGTATTCGATCCAAGCCTTACCGGCCCGAGCAAGCAGTTCGGGCTTCCCTGTTGTTGTTGTCGATCCATCCCATTGGCCGTGTCGCGCCGGGTTTCGGCGTGGCATTCAAGACGCAGGAGAAAGTCCCGTGAAATCCTTGCCATCGCCCCGTCTGGCGGTTGCGGCGCTGCTCGCGCTGTTCGCCCCCCTGGCCGCCCAGGCCGAAGCCCTCAATCCCCCCGTGAAGGTCCGCTACGAAGAAGTGGTGCGGTCCATTCTTTACGTGCCCAAGTACGTGGCCCTGTCGCAGGGCTACTTCAAGGACGCCGGCCTGGACGTGTCCATGAAGACTTCGCAAGGCACCGACAAGGGCATGACCGCCCTGCTGTCCGGCAGCGCCGACATCGTGCTGATCGGGCCCGAAGCGTCCATCTACGTCCACAACAGCGAATCCCCGGTCAAGCCCAAGATCTTCGCCGGTCTGACCGCCACCGACGGCTTCTTCCTCTTGGCGCGCAAGCCGGTGGAGAAGTTCGACTGGTCCATGCTCAAGGGCAAGGAAGTGATCGGCTTTCGCCCCGGCTCCAATCCCATCGTGTTCCTGGAAACGGCGCTGCGCAAGCATGGCGTGGATCCGCAAAAGGACGTGAAGCTGCTGAACAATATCGGCATTCCCGCGCGCGCGGGTGCCTGGATGGCCGGCCAGGGCGAATACGGCATCTTTCTTGAACCCGAGGCCGGCGAACTGGTGCGCAACGGCAAGGGCTACATCGTCGCCTCGGTGGGCCACGAAGTCGGCCAGGTGGACTACACCGTTTTCACCGCCACCGACAAGTACATCCGCGACAATCCCAAGGTCATCCAGGCCTGGACCGACGTGGTGGCGCGCGCCGAAAAATACGTGAAGGACACGCCCGCGGCCACGCTGACGCCGCAGATCATGACTTACTTCCCCGGCATGGACCAGGCCGCGGTGACCGAGGCCATCGAGCGCTACAAGAAGTACCAGATCTGGAAGACCACGCCGCTGGTGACGGCCGAAGCCATGAACCAGTTGCAGGACATGCTGATCGCCAGCGCGGTCATGAAGGATAACGCCCGCGTGAAGTACGAGGACGTGGTGGTGACCGACTTCGCGAAGAAGGCCCAATGATGGGCGCCGTTATCCACAACCTGAAGCCGGACACCGCCACGGCGAAGATCGAACTGCGCGAGGTCTGTCTTTCCTATTTCACCCAGGAAGGCGAGACGGAGGCGCTGTCGAATGTGTCGTTCACGCTGGCGGCGGGCGAATTCGTCAGCCTGATCGGGCAAAGCGGCTGCGGCAAGAGCACCCTGCTGTCGCTGATCGCCGGCCTGATTCCGCCGACCTCGGGCGCCGTGATGATAGACGGCCAGGCCGTGACCAAGCCCAATCCGCGCATCGGCTACATGCTGCAGCAGGACTACCTGTTCGAGTGGCGCACCATCCTGGACAACGTCATGCTGGGCGCGGAGATCCAGGGCCGGCGCGATGCGCGCAGCGAGGCGCGCGCCGTGCATCTGCTGGAGAAATGCGGACTGGGCGCGTTCCTGTCGCACACGCCGCGCCAGTTGTCGGGCGGCATGCGGCAGCGCGCCGCGCTGGCCCGCACCCTGGTCACCGAGCCGGACGTGATCCTGCTGGACGAGCCTTTCTCGGCGCTGGATTCGCAGACCCGGCTGGCAATCTCCGACGAGGTGGTGGACATCCTGAGGCGCGAAGGCAAGACCGTGGTGCTGGTCACCCACGACATCGGCGAAGCCATCGCCATGACCGACCGTGTGATCGTGCTGTCGCGCCGTCCCGGCCGCCTGAAGAGCCAGTACCGCATCCATTACGGCGACGGCCAGGCGCGGCCGACGCCATTCCAGGCGCGCTCGCGGCCGGAATTCAATACCTACTTCAAACAGCTGTGGGACGAGCTCGATGTCCACGTGGAGGGTTGACCCATGAACGCGCCCGTCGCCAACACCGTTCCGCTGCGCGCCGTGCGCGCGCCCAGCGAGAAGTACCTGAACTACCTCCGGCGCGACCGCGCCCGCCGCCGGCATATCCGCGTCGCGCAGGCGCTGCTCTTGGCCGTGTTCCTGTGCGCCTGGGAAATCCTGCCGCGCATGCACATTCTCAACCCGCTCCTGACCAGCTACCCCAGCGCGCTGTGGCCGACGTTCATCGAACTCTGGAACAACGGCAACCTGGGCAAGCACATCATGACCACGCTGAGCGCCACGCTGGTGGGCTTCGGCCTGAGCATGGCGATCGGCATCGTGGTGGCGGCGGCGCTGTGGTGGTCGGACTTCCTGTACAAGGTGCTGGACCCCTTCCTGGTGGTGGCCAATGCCATGCCCAAGATCGCCTTCGTGCCGATCTTCTACCTGTGGCTGGGGTCGGACTACGCGGTGTACGGCATGGCCGTGGCGATCGCGGTGTTCGTGACCATCATGGTGGTGTATGCGGGCTTTCGCGGCATCGACCTGAACAAGGTGAAGCTGGCCCACACCTTCGGCGCCAGCCGCTGGCAGGTGCTGACCAAGGTGGTGCTGCCGGGCAGCGTGCCCACGTTGATCGCGGCGGTGAAGATGAACATCGGCCTGGCGCTGGTTGGGGTGATCGTGGGCGAGTTCCAGTCGGCGGATTCCGGCCTGGGCTTTCTCATCATGAACGGCAGCCAGGTGTTCAAGCTGAACATCGTCATGACCGCCATCGCCATCCTGGCCGTGATCTCCAGCGTGATGTACCTGATCGTCTACCGCATCGAAGCCGCCATCGCGCGGCGCTACGGATAAGGAGCCGCCATGGAATTCCCAAAATGGGTGGAGGACCGCGTGATCGCCCGCCAGGGCCGCCTGCATCCCTATGACGAACTGCCCGCCGCGCGCCTCGCGGTGGTGGTGGTGGACATGCAGCAGTACTTCACGCTGCCCGGCTATCAGGGCGAATGCGCGCCGGCGCGCGAGATCATCGCCCCCATCAACCGCCTGTGCGACGCGGTGCGCGCCGCCGGCGGCACCATCGTGTGGGTGCAGACCGCTTCTGATAACGCCGACTCGTTCTGGTCGCACCATCACGGCGTGATGTTGACGCCGGAGCGCAGCGCCAGGCGCCTGGCAACACTGCGCCGCGATGCTCCCGGATATGCCTTGCATCAGGACCTGCATGCGCACGACGCCGACCTGCGCGTGACCAAGCGCTTCTACAGCGCCATGGCACCGGGCTCTTCCGAACTGGAGCCGCTGTTGCGCGGGCGCGGCGTGGACACGCTGCTGATCGCTGGCACGGTCACCAACGTGTGCTGCGAATCCACCGCCCGCGACGCGATGATGCGGGACTTCCGCACCATCATGGTGGACGACGCGCTGGCCGCCGTCACGCCCGCCGAGCACGAGCATGCGCTGCACGGCTGGATGCTGTTCTTCGGCGACGTGCTGTCGGTGGACGAATCGATCGCGCGGCTCAAGCCCGCCCAGGCGGCCAGAAAGACCGCCTGAACGGGCCTGGGATCAGGACAGGTTCAACCAGACCCGGCGCATCGTCGGGTCTTCCGGATCCGCGTCGTTGGTGAAGCCCAGGCTGGTCATCAGCGACAACATGGGCCGGTTGGTCGACAACACCAGGCCGTCGATGTATTCCAGCCCCTGTTCGCGCGCCGCGTCGATCAGCGCCGACATCAGCTGGCGACCCAGGCCGCGGCGTTGCCAGTCGTCACCGATCACCAGCGCGTACTCCGCCCCCCTGCCGTCCGGATTGCGCAGGTAGTGCGCGAAGCCCACGAGGACCTCGCGCGGATGCCCGCGGTTGGCCGGGTTGGGCACCTGCGTGGCGGCCACGAGCGCCAGCTCGCGGTGGTAGTCCACCTGCGTGTAGCGCGACACCATGCGCGGGGTCAGCTCGCGCATCATGGACACGAAGCGCATGTAGCGCGAACGCTCCGACAGGCCGCGGATGAATTCCTGCAGCGGCTCGCCGTCCTCGGGACGGATGGGACGCAGCACCCAGGGGATGCCGTCGGCGAAGCGGCGCACCTGGACCAGCCGGGCCGGATACGGGTGGATCGCCATATGCGGATAGCCTGCGGTCTGCGGCGTTTCGCAGCCGGGCTTCTCGGTCAGCGTCATGCGCAATCCGCCGGCGCGCAGATGGGTTTCTCCGGCGTATAGCGGATCGATGTCCAGGGACTCGATATCCGGCAATTCCGACACCAGCTCGGACACCAGCACCACCGCCTGTTGCAGCGCCTCGGCGGCCATGTGGCCGATGCGCGGCGCCAGCACCCGGCGCCACAGCCGGCTGCGTTCGATCAGCTGGCGGGCCAGGAAGCCGTTGAGCGGCGGCAGGTCGACGCCGCGGTCGGATTGCGACAGCACCGCGTCCGGACCGCCCGCGCCAAAGCGGATGACGGGGCCGAACTGCGGATCGCGCCGCACCCGGATCGCCATGGGGCGGGATTCCGGCTCGGCCGCCGCCACGTCCATCGGCGTGTCGCGCAGCGGCACGTAGAACAGGGCCAGCAGGCTGCGGATTTCAGAGGTATTCAGTTCGCGCCGGCATTCCGCGCGCACGCGCGCCAGGATCTCGCGCGCGGCGCCCAGGTCCGGCACATGGCTGGCCGGCTCCGGCGGCTGTGTCTGCAGCAGGAGTTGCTGGTTGTAGTGATGGGTCGCCAGCACGCCGAAGGCATCGGCGGCCGATTCCGGCGTGCGGAAAGCCGAGGTGCCCGCGTCGTCAAGCATGCGCCGCAGCGGCCGCATGCCGGCATCGCCCATGAAACAGGTGACGACCGGCTTTTTCGCCTTGGGTGCGATCTGCGCCAGCTCGCGCGCCACCGCCGGCATGTCGGCCAGCGCGTCGGGTGCCAGCAGCACCAGCACGCCGTCCACGCCGGCATCGTCGAGCACCGCGTCCAGCATGGCGCGGATGCGTTCGGGCGTCAGCGGCGTGAAGGTGATGACGGGATTGGCGGTGGCCGCGTCCGGCTCCAGCATGGCCGCCAGCGTCCGCTGGGTCGCGGGCGCGAGTTCGGCGCGCAGCACGGCGGCGTCCGGGCCGATCAGGTCCATGGCCAGCTGGGGCGGCCCGCTGCCGTTGGAGATCAGCGCCACGCGCCGGCCCTTGGGACGGCGCGTGTAGCCCAGCACCTTGACGGCCGAGAACAGCTGCACGAAATAGCGTACCCGCACCGCGCCCGCGCGGCGCAGCGCGGCGTCGAAGATGGCATCGGCGCTGTCGGTGTCCGCACGGCCGGCCTTCAGCACGATCACGGGCTTGATCGAAGCCGCGGCGCGCAAGGTGCTCATGAATTCGCGGGCCGGGCCCACGTCTTCCAGATAGAGCACGATGCTGTCCGTGCGCGGATCGCTGGCCAGGTAGTCCAGCACCTTGGACAGGCCCACCACCGCCTCGTCGCCCAGCGACACGGCGGTGGAAAAGCCGATGTGCACATCTTCGGCCCAGTCCATGACCGCGGCCATGATGGAGCGCGACTGCGCCAACAGCGCCACGCGGCCGGCGCGCGCCAGCACCGGGTGCTGGCTCAGGTTCAGCCCGGCGTGCGGCCGCTGGGCGCCGAAAGAGCGCGGACCCAGCAATTCGCAGCGGTTTTCCTCGGCCCAGGCGCGGCACAGCGCCAGCGTGCCGCGCGGATACGGGTCGGGCAGTTCATGCGGCAACAGGATCACCGAGCGCGGCGCCAGCGGCGACAGCCTGCGCAGCGTTTCCGGCAGGACGGCGGGAGAAACGCAAACCAGGGCCAGATCAGGCCGTTCGCCCTGAGCCAGGCCCTGCAACGTGTCCGGCAGGTCCGGCGCGGCGCCGACTTCGCAAGCCACCACTGTGGTCTTGCCCTTGAGCGCGGGCGGCAACGAGGCCGCCGCCGGCAGCGGCCGGTCGGCGACGATCACCAGCGAGGCGGGCTCGAACATCGGAGCGAGAGCATGTCGCAACATGGTGTTAGCAGGCCCTAATCTAAAATACCCCTCATCGTAACAAGACAACCCCGCCCTACGTTTGACATGGGCCCAGCCTGACGCCGATTTGTGGCGCCGCAGCCGCTATCATTGCCACCTATGACTTCCAACGCCTCTACCCCCATTCGTACCCGTTTCGCGCCCTCGCCCACGGGTTTCCTGCATCTGGGCGGCGCCCGCACGGCGCTGTTCTCCTGGGCCTTCGCGCGCCACCACCAAGGCACCTTCGTGCTGCGCATCGAAGACACGGACGTCGAACGCTCCACGCCGGAAGCGGTGCAGGCCATCCTGGACAGCATGGACTGGCTGGGCATGCAGCCCGATGAAGGCCCCTTCTACCAGATGCAGCGCATGGACCGCTACCGCGAGGTGGTCGCGCAGATGCTGGCCGCCGGCACCGCATACCACTGCTACAGCTCGCCCGAGGAAGTGGAAGCCATGCGCGAAGCCGCCCGCGCCCGCGGCGACAAGCCGCGCTACGACGGCACCTGGCGTCCCGAACCCGGCAAGACCCTGCCGGCCATCCCGGAAGGCCGCAAGCCCGTGGTGCGCTTCAAGAACCCGCAGGAAGGCGCGACCTCCTGGAACGACATGGTCAAGGGCACGATCAGCTTCGACAACACCGAACTCGACGACCTGATCATCGCGCGCCCGGACGGCACGCCCACCTACAACTTCTGCGTCGTGGTCGACGACTGGGACATGGGCATCACCCACGTGCTGCGCGGCGACGACCACGTCAATAACACCCCGCGCCAGATCAACATCCTGCGCGCGCTGGGCGCCACGCTGCCCGAATACGGCCACGTGCCCATGATCCTGGGTCCGGACGGCGAAAAGCTGTCCAAGCGCCACGGCGCCGTCAACGTCATGGAGTACGACAACGAAGGCTATCTGCCGGAAGCCATGGTCAACTACCTGGCGCGCCTGGGCTGGAGCCACGGCGACGACGAACTCTTCTCGCGCGACCAGCTGGTGTCGTGGTTCGACACCAAGCACCTGTCCAAGTCGGCCTCGCAGTGGGATCCGAAGAAGCTGAACTGGGTCAACGCCCACTACATCAAGCAGATGGACAACGCCGAACTGGCCGAGCGCGTGGCGCCGCGCGTGGCGAACCGCGGCGGCCATCCGGAAAAGATCGACCTGCCGGGCGTCATGGGCCTCTTGAAGGACCGCGCTGAAACGCTGGAGCAACTGGCCGACGGCGCCATGCTGTTCTGCGCCGAGTTCAAGGGCGCGCCCGCCGAGCTGGCCGAACAACACCTGACCGCGCCTGCGCGCGAAGCGCTGGCCGACTTCGCCCAGCGCGCCCAGGACGCGGACTGGACCCGCGAAGCCCTGTCCGCCCTGATCAAGGCCGTGCTGGCCGATCGCGGCATGAAGATGCCGCAACTGGCCATTCCCCTGCGCGTCGCCGTCACCGGTCAGACCCAGACCCCGGCCGTGGACGCCGTGCTGGCCCTGCTGGGCAAGCAGACGGTGCTCAAGCGCCTGGCTGCGATCTAAGCGCCTGTCCCAAAAACACCGCGGGCCTTGCTCATCCTGGAATGAGCAAGGCCCGCGGTGTTTTCAGCCGTTCCTTCAGGCTTGCTGGATGGCCGCGCGCGCCTTCAATGCGCGCGCGAAGAACGCGCCCAGCAAGGGCAACAGCGCCGCCGAGCCGCCAAACAACGCGGCAGGCCCGATCTCATCGACCACCGCGCCCGCCAAGGCCACGCCCGCCGCCTGGCCCATGAACAGGCAGGACGCGAACCACGCGACGGCCGTGCCGCGCGCCGACGGCACCATCTGCGTCGCATTCGTCTGCAACGTGGCATGCAGCAGGTAGTAGCCGAAACCCGCCAGCACGCTGGCCAGCAAGCTCCACATCCAAACCGGACCTAGCAAATACGACAGGAACGCCACGCCCAGCACCAGTCCGCCGGCGATCGCCAGCCCGCGTTCCCCCAGGCGTTTCAGGATGCGGCCGGCAACCACCGTATAAAGCAAGCCGCCGACGGCATACACGGCCACCAGCGCGCCCGCGGCGGTCAGAGAGATACCGAAGCGTTCATGCAGGTAGGAAGGCGCAAAGGCCAGGGCGCCGAACACCAGCAGGCCTTCGACGAATACCGTCGCCAGCACGATGCGCGCCCAGGGCGTACTCAACACCAGCCGCGCCTGCGCCACGAAGCCCTGGCGCGCCGCGCCGGGATCCACCTGGCCCTGGCCCGAGACCTGCTGGCGCCGCACTTCCAGCAACAGCAGCACGCCCACTATCAGATAGCCGCAGACCAGCGCGGCGAACGCCCAGCGCCAGCCCACGGTGTCGGCAAACAGGCCGCCAGCCAGTTGGCCGGCCGACATGCCGAGGATGGTGCCGGTCAGGAAACGCGCCAGGGTGGCCTGGCGGCGTTCGTAGGGCACGTTGTCGCCGATCCAGGCCATCGACAACGGCACGATGCCCGCCCCCGCGGCGCCGGAGAGGACGCGGCAGAACACCAGCACGTCCAGCGACCCGGCAACCACGGCGCCGGCGCTGCCCAGCGCGCAGGCAAAGGTCGCGATGCTGACGACGCGGTACTTGCCGTAGCGGTCGCCCAGGGGCCCGAAGAACATCTGCAACACGCCGTAGGCCACGGCGAACGCGGTCACGGCGCGCGCGGCCTGGCCTGTAGTGGTGCCGAATTCCGCCGCCAGCTGCGGCAACATGGGATCACAAATGCGGAAGGCGCTGGCGCTGACGAAAGCGGCCAGGGCAAGCAGCGCGATGGCGCGCGCTTCGGAGGACAAGGCAGGCATGGATGACCGGCTGCGGGCGATGGGTGAAGACCGCACCTTACCGCAGCCCGGCCATCTTGGCTTTGCCGCGGGGCGGAATGTCCGTCCCGCGCAACGCTCAATAAGGCAGGCGGTAGCCCGTGGGCATGCGGCGCGCGGTCATGACCTGGCCGCCGTTTTTCAGCTCGCGCATCGTCAGGCGGGTCTTCTCGACCTTTTCGACGCGGTAGCGGTTCAGGTAGATCGGATCGTTGGCGTCCACCAGTTCGCCAGCGGACTTGGTGGTCTGCATCGTGTAGATGCCGTCCGCCACGCTCCAGCAGCCGGTCTCGCGCAACGCGGGACGCGTCTTGCGGCCGATCTTCAGCAGGGATTCATAGGCCATGGTGCCATCGGCGGACAGCACGATCAGCGATTGCAGATCGCCGCTGACATCGCGCGGGCGGCTGTTCGACAGCCAGGTGCCTATCATGGGATCGCCGGCCTTGGCGGGCACGCAGGCCACCGGCTTGGGCGGTTCCGCGGGCTGGGCCTCGGTGATGGTGGCGGGCTTTCTGGCGGCGCAGCCGGCCAGGATCAGAACGGCGCAGGCGACGCCCGCCGTACGCAAATACACACTGCTCATGACTTCCTCAACACGTCTGTCGACGCGCCGCACCGAGCACCCCGGCGCGTCCCTCGCGCAGCAAACATCACGCACTCTAAAGAGCCGTTTGCGAAGAATCAACGGCGATCCGCGACCAGTGCAATTGCGCAACAGTAGGCCCCGGAATTGGCCTGTTTTATGGCCGCAAATCGCAAAAATGCGTTGGTTTCAAGCGACAGTGCGGCCGCGTTTCGCAGCCTTCGCGCGCAGCATTTCCTCCATGCGCGCGGCAGCCGGAGACAGGCTGCGGCCGGCCAGCCGGGTGATGCCCAGTTCACGCTCGATGCGCGGGGCGGATAGCGGCACGAAGGCGAGTCCGCGTGAGTCCGGCGGCACGCCCAGCCGCGCCAGCACCGTGACGCCGACGCCGCGTTCCAGCATGGCCAGAAGCGACATCATGTTGGACACGAAGACCTGCCGGTCCAGCATGAAGGCCGCCTGCGGATAGCCGGCAAGCTGGCGATGGGCGATGGTGCCGACCAGAGGCAGGTCCTCGATCTCGCGCCAGGTCACCGATTTGCGCCTGGCCAGCGGATGGCCGCGATGGCAGACCAGGCCGAAGGCGTCACGCAGCAAAGGCTCGAACGACAGTCGCCGGTCCTGCGACACCGGACTGCACACGCCCAGCTCCGCCTCCCCTGCCAGCACCATGCGCTCCACGCCTTCCGAGTTGTCGTCGAACAGGCGCAACGCCACCGCCGGATAGCGTTCGCGGTACGTCGCCACCAGTTCCGGCAACCAGTGCGTGGCCACGGTGGCGACGGACGCCATGGTCAAGGTGCCGGCCTCGTTGCTTGCCAGCCCCGACAGCGCGCCCGCCACGCGGTCGTGGTGCTGCACCAGTTCACGCGCCAGCGGCAGGCAATCCTGCCCGAATCGCGTAAGCGTGCCACGGTTGCCCGGCTCGAACAGCGGCTGCCCCAGGCGCTGCTCCATCTCGCGGATGGACAGCGACAACGCCGGCTGTGAGCGGAAGGCCCGCGCCGCGGCCGCGCGGAAGCTGCGCAGCTCGGCCACCAGCAGGAAGTGGCGGTAGTGCGTGATGGAAATCTCGGGCAAGGGGCGCATGGCTGGCCTCGATTAGTGAAACTTATCCAATCATATGAAAAATAAAGTTTTCTGATAGGTCGGCCGCACCTAAGATGGCCGCACCATGAATGCCGACTCGCTGCTCCCGCCTCTTTCCACCCGCGCCGACCCGCTGGATTTCAACCGCGTCGACCAATTGCCCGCGCATCCCGCCGGCCAGGGCCGCCTGATAGTCGGCGCCGATCCTCGGGACGACAGGCCAGGCCTGCTGTTCGTGCCCGGCGCTTACCACGGCGCCTGGTGCTATGCGCACTATCTGGATTTCTTCGCCCGCGCCGGCCTCGCCTGCGCGGCGCTGGATCTGCGCGGCCACGGCGCCCTGCCCCAGGACGCGGCGTTTGCGTCGGTTGGCATCGCCGACCTGGGCCAGGATGTCGTCAGCGCGCTGGACGCGCTGGCTCGTCCCACGGTCGTCATCGGCCACAGCATGGGCGCGCTGCCCGCGCTGCTGGGCGCCAGCCAGCGGACGGTGGCGGGCGTGGTCCTGCTGGCGCCGTCGCCGCCCGGCGACCTGCCCGGCGCGCAAGCGCTGCCCCCTGTCCCCGAAGGCCTGCCGCGCAGCGCGCCGAACGACGCCGAAATCCGCGCGCGCTTTCTGGCGACCTCGCCAGACCGCAACGTCGCCTCGGTATCGCGGCGCCTGTGCCCCGAAAGTCCGGAGGTGCTCAACGACCGTTATCTGCTGCGCGTGCCCGTCGACGCCGCCGCCATCCACGCTCCCGGCCTGTGCCTGGAAGCCGGCCTGGACACGCATGACCGCCATCCGCCAGGCCAGGATCTGGCGATCGCGCACCGCTTCGGTTTTTCACACGCCGTGCTTGCCGGCCAACCGCATTGCATGATGTACGCGGACCAATGGCAAGTCAGCGCCGCCGCCATCCTGGATTGGCACCGCAGCCAATTCGGCTGATCGCCCCCCAATACCAACGACAACAACGACAACGACGCGCAATCGCGCCATCAGGAGACAAGCATGTCCATTCCCCGTTCCCTCCGTCCGGCCCTGATCGGCGCCGGCCTGCTGCTGGCCGCGGCCTCGCACGCCGCCGGCTGGCCCGAGAAACCCGTGACCCTCATCGTGCCGTCCGCCGCCGGCGGCGCGGCCGACCTCACCGCGCGCACCCTGGCGCAATACCTGGGCGAAAAGACCGGCCAGACCGTGGTGGTCGAGGACCGTCCCGGCGCCGGCGGCATCGTCGGCACCAACGCCGCAAAGAACGCCGCGGCGGACGGCTATACCTTCCTGCTGTCCACCAACTCCACCCACTCGGCCAACCAGTTCCTCTACAAGAGCCTGCCCTACGACGCGCAGAAGGACTTCCGCCAGGTCGGCATGCTGGGCACCTTCGGCACGGTCGGCGTGGTGTCGCCCGACAGCCCGTACCGCACGGTGCCCGACCTGGTCGCCTATGCCAAGCAGCATCCCGGACAGGTCTTCTTCGGCTACTACAGCTCGTCCTCGCAAGTGCCGTCCGAACTGTTGAAGCAGCGCGCCGGCATCGAGATCACCGGCGCTGCCTACAAGAACATCACGCAGATCATCACCGACCTGCGCGGCAAGCAGATCAACTTCGCCTTCGTCGACTACCTGACCGCAATGGGCCAGATCGACGGCAAGGGGCTCATCCCCATTGCCGTCACCGGCGCCCAGCCGCATGCGGCCTGGCCCAGCGTGCCGACCATGGCCACCTACTATCCGGATTTCGTCGTTGCCGGCTGGCTCGGCCTGTCGGCCCCGGCAGGCACGCCGCAGGACATCGTGGAAAAGATGAACGCCCACATGCAGGCGGCGGTGAAGGACGAAGCGACTGCGAAGAAGCTGCGCGCCCTGGGCCTGACGCCGGAATCGATGGACGTGGCGCGCTTCGATGCCTTTGTGAAGGAAGACACCGCGCGCTGGAAGGAATGGATCCGGATCTCGGGCATCCAACCCCAATAAATTCGCGGCCCTCCCTATATCTATATAGAGAGGGCCCGTTTTATCTACAGCGGCAGGCGCTGCTCGTGCTTGATTTCGCGCAGCGCGACGATGGTGCGCGTCTGCCGTATGCCCGGCATGTTGAACAGGAAGCGGTGCAGGAAACGGTCATAGGCCTCCGGGCTTTCGACCAGGATCTTCAGCAGGAAGTCCGAATCCCCCGTCACCGCGTAGCACTCCAGGATTTCGGGCGCGTCGCGCACCGAGCGCTCGAAGTTTTCGACCGTATTGGCGGAGTGCCGTTCCAGGCTGATCTGCGCGAACATGCAGCCCAGCCCCACCTTGCTGCGGTCCACCTGGGCGCTATAGCCCTGGATCACCCCGCTGGCCTCCATCGCCTTCACCCGCCGCCACACCGGCGCGGCCGACAGCCCCACCTTCTCTGAAAGCTGCTGCGCCGAGGCCCGGCCGTCCTCCTGCAAGGCCTTGAGGATGCCGATATCGGTCTTGTCCATCGCTTAGTCTCCTGGTTTTTATCGAACACGAAACGTTCATTGCGAATTATAGGGATAGCACGATCCAAAAACGCAATAAACCTGATGGCTCGCGAACCTATCATGGTGCCGAAACCAGGAGTATTCACCATGGACGGTACCCCCGCCGCCGAACCCCAGCTGGACCTCGAGTACCAGCTCGCCGACAACCTCACCCGCAGCTCCGGCCGCATCTTCATGACCGGCACCCAGGCGCTGGTGCGCATCATGCTCACCCAAGCCCGGATGGACCGCGAACGCGGCCTGAACACGGCCGGCTTCGTCTCGGGCTACCGCGGCTCGCCGCTGGGCGGCGTGGACATGGCCATGTGGAAGGCGCAAAAGGCGCTGGACGCCAACCAGATCACCTTCCTGCCCGCCATCAACGAAGACATGGCGGCCACCGCGGTCATGGGCACCCAGCAGGCCGGCGTGCGCGCCGACCGCAACGTCGATGGCGTCTATGCCATGTGGTACGGCAAGGGCCCCGGCGTGGATCGCGCCGGCGACGCGCTGCATCATGGCAACGCGGCGGGCGCATCGCGCAACGGCGGCGTGCTGGTGGTGGTGGGCGACGACCACACCGCCGTCTCGTCCTCCATCCCGCACTCCAGCGAGGCCTCGCTGATCGGCTGGCAGATGCCCATCGTGCATCCCGCCTCCATCGACGAATACGAAACCTTCGCGCTGTGGGGCTGGGCCCTGTCGCGCTACTCGGGCACCTGGGTCGCCTTCAAGGCCGTGTCCGAAACCATCGAATGCGGGCATTCCTTTGTTCCCGCCCCTGCCCAGCGCTACGACATGCCGGCGGATCCGGACATGCCGCCCGAATCGCTGGAATATTCCGCGCGCGACTTCCTGTCGCTGGCGATCGAAACGCGCATGAACCTGCGCATGAAGGCCGTGGCCGCATTCGCGCGCCGCCACAGCATCGACCGCCTGACCTGTCCGGCGCCCAAGGCCACTGTCGGCATCGTCACGGTGGGCAAGGCGCACCTGGACACCATGGAAGCGCTGTCGCGCCTGGGCGTGGACACCGTCACCGCCAACGCGCCGGTGCGCATCTACAAGCCCGGCCTGACCTGGCCGCTGGATAGCGAACGTCTGCTGGAATTCGCGCGCGGCCTCTCGCACATCCTGGTGATCGAGGAAAAGGGCGCCGTGGTCGAAAGCCAGATCAAGGACCTGCTGTTCAACCTGCCGGACCGCCCCACCGTCATCGGCAAGAAAGGCTTCGACGGCGAAGCGCTGGTGCCCTCGGCCGGCCAGCTGCGCCCTTCCCTGCTGGCGCAGCCGCTGGCCAGCTGGCTCAGCCGCGCCGCCGGCCTGCCGCTGGCGGCGGACCTGTCCGCATTCGCGTGCCAGGCGCCGTTGTCCAACGATGCCGACGGCATGCGCCGCCGCCCCTATTTCTGTTCGGGCTGCCCGCACAGCACCTCGACCAAGGTGCCCGAAGGCAGCCAGGCCCTGTCGGGCGTGGGCTGCCACTACATGGCCGCCTGGATGGACCGCGACACCGGCGGCCTGACGCAGATGGGCGGCGAAGGCGTGGACTGGATCGGCCTGTCGCGCTACACCAAGATGCCGCACATCTTCCAGAACATGGGAGAAGGCACCTATTACCACTCCGGCTATCTCGCCATCCGCCAGGCCGTGGCCGCCAAGGCCAACATCACCTACAAGATCCTGTTCAACGACGCCACGGCCATGACGGGCGGCCAACCCATCGACGGCCCGATCTCGGTGCCCAGCATCTGCCAGCAACTGCGCGGCGAGAACGTGGCCCGCATCGTCGTCACCACCGACGAACCCGAAAAGTACCAAGGCGTGGACCTGGGCGCCGGCATCAAGGTGCACCACCGCCGCGAACTGGACGCGCTGCAGCGCGAGCTGCGCGAGATCCCCGGCGTGACCGTGCTGATCCATGACCAGACCTGCGCCGCTGAAAAGCGCCGCCGCCGCAAGAAGAACCAATTTCCCGACCCGGCGCGCCGCATGCTGATCAACAGCGCCGTCTGCGAAGGCTGCGGCGACTGCGGCGTGCAATCGAACTGCCTGTCGGTGGTGCCGCTGGAAACGCCCTATGGCCGCAAGCGCGCCATCGACCAGTCCAGCTGCAACAAGGACTATTCCTGCGCCGAAGGCTTCTGCCCCAGCTTCGTCTCCGTGATGGGCGGCAAGCCCAAGAAGAGCGCGGCGCCCAAGGCCGACCAGGAACGCCTGCAGAAATTGATCGCGCAATTGCCCCTGCCGGCCATGCCCGCGCTGGACCATCCCTATCGCCTGCTGGTCGCCGGCATGGGCGGCACCGGCGTCATCACCATCGGCGCCATCGTGTCGATGGCGGCGCATCTGGAAGGCCTGTCCGCCGCGGTGCTGGACCTGACCGGCCTGGCGCAGAAAGGCGGCACGGTCGTCAGCCACATCCGCCTGGCGCCTGCCGGCGCGCCTGCCGGCCCGGTACGCCTGGACTGGCAGCAGGCCGACGCCGCGATCCTGTGCGACCCGGTCGCCTCCGTGGCGCCGGACTCGCTGGGCGCGCTGCGCCGCGGCCACACCCAGGTCACGGTCAACAGCTACGTGGCCCCGGTCTCCGACTTCACCCGCAACCCGGACGCGGCCATGCGGCCCGAAGCGCTGCTGGCCAAGATCCGCCACGCCGCGGGCGAATCCAACACCGTCGCGATCGACGCGCACGAGGCCGCGCTGGCGCTATTCGGCGACAGCATCCTGTCCAATATGTTCATGCTGGGCTATGCCTGGCAGCGCGGCGGCGTGCCGCTGTCGCAGGCCGCAATCAACCGCGCCATCGAACTCAACGGCGTGGCCGTGGCCGCCAACCGGGCTGCCTTCGACAGCGGCCGTCTGGCAGCGCACCAGCCCGACGCGCTGGAAGGCGCGCTGCGCCCGCGCGCCCAGGTCGTGCAACTGCACGTGCCCGAATCGTTCGAACGCGCCGTCGCCCGCCGCATCGAAGACCTGACCGCCTATCAAAACGCCGACTACGCCCGCCAGTTCCAGGACGTGGTCGAGGCCGTCGCGGCGCGCGAACGCGAATTGGCGCCCGACGCCAAGACGCCGCGCCTGGCGCTCGCTGTCGCGCGCGGCCTCTTCAAGCTCATGGCCTACAAGGACGAGTACGAAGTCGCGCGGCTCTACACGGGCGCCTCCTTCCAGGCGCAGTTGCAGGGCCAGTTCGAAGGCGACTACAGCCTGCGCTTTCACATGGCCCCGCCCATCTTCGCCCGCAAGGACCCGCGCACCGGCGTGCCGCGCAAGATGACGCTGGGCCCGCGCACCATGACCGCGCTGAAAATGCTGACGCGCCTGAAGGGCCTGCGCGGCACCTGGTTCGATCCCTTCGGCCACACCGCCGAACGCAAGATGGAACGGGCGCTGGTGCGCGAGTACCGCCAGACCATAGACCAGTTGCTCGCAGGGTTGACCCGCGACAAGCTGGCTCAAGCGGCTACAATCGCCGGCCTTGCAGAAACCATCCGCGGCTTCGGTCACGTGAAGGCTGCAAACGTCGAGAAGTATCGGACGGAGTTGGGCCGCTTGATGCAAACCTATACGGCGCCTGCCCCGCGCGATATGCCCCTGCGGAAGACCGCATAAACATTCGCTCCGAGCGGCACCTTCCTGGGCGCGCCTTGCTGGGCGCGCCTAGTGCATTTGGTAACAACCTTTTGTGAACTTCGTCTTATTTTTTTCTTGTCCCTGTCGTACTCGATCACTAGAATTAGTGTCCAACGAGGGGTGCTACACTATATGTTGTGGTCGCTTAAGAGCTGATTCCCGTCGGCCACGCCTTTTGGACTAAGCCGTCCTAGCGTTACGACCCCCTCAAAAGATCCGATTTTGTACCTGACATGACGCCGTCATGTCGCTATCTACGCGCTTTTCGCACAGGAGCTTCCATGCAGACTACGATCGCCTCTGTGACCCGGCCCTCGGCCGTGCCGCCCTCCCAAACCGATTCCCCTGCCGACCCCAATGGCGGGCAATGGGCCAGCTACAACATCATTCGCCGCAATGGCTCGGTGGTCGGGTTCGAACCCAACAAGATCGCCATCGCCATGACCAAGGCCTTCCTGGCCGTCAACGGCGGCCAGGGCGCGGCCTCCGCGCGCGTGCGTGAGCTGGTCGAGAACCTGACCGGCCAGGCCGTCAACGCGCTGGTGCGCAACCGCCCCAACGGCGGCACCTTCCATATTGAAGACATCCAGGACCAGGTCGAACTGGCCCTGATGCGCTCGGGCGAACACGACGTCGCCCGCGCCTACGTGCTGTACCGCGAAAAGCGCACGCAGGAACGCGCTGCCGCCGCTGCCGCCGCCGCCGACAACCAGGAAAAGGCCGCCGCCCCGCAGGAACACGTGTTGAACGTGACCGACGCCGGCGTGCGCCGCCCGCTGGATCTGGCTGAGCTGCGCGCCACCATCGAAGCCGCCGGCGAAGGCCTGGCCGAATTCATCGACACGGAAGCGATCCTGAAGGAAACGGTCAAGAACCTCTACGACGGCATCCCCGTCGACGAAGTGTTCAAGTCCGCCATCCTGTCCGCGCGCGCGCTGGTCGAAAAGGACCCGGCCTACAGCCAGGTCACCGCCCGTCTGCTGCTGCACACGATCCGCAAGGAAGTGCTGGGCGAAGAAGTCTCGCAGGACGGCATGGCCGCCCGCTACGCCGAGTACTTCCCCACCTTCATCGCCCGCGGCATCGAAGGCGGCCTGCTGTCGCCCGATCTGGCCAGCTATGACCTAACCAAGCTGGGCCACGCCCTGAACGCCAAGCGCGACCTGCAATTCGGCTACCTCGGCCTGCAGACCCTGTACGACCGCTACTTCCTGCACATCCGCGGCACGCGCATCGAACTGCCGCAGGTGTTCTTCATGCGCGTGGCCATGGGCCTGGCGCTGCGCGAGACCGACCGCGAAGCCCGCGCCATCGAGTTCTACGAGATCCTGTCCTCGTTCGACTTCATGAGCTCGACGCCGACGCTGTTCAACTCGGGCACGCTGCACTCGCAGCTGTCGTCATGCTACCTGACCACCGTCTCCGACGACCTGGAAGGCATCTACGACGCCATCAAGGAAAACGCACTGCTGGCCAAGTACGCCGGCGGCCTGGGCAACGACTGGACCCCGGTGCGCGCGCTGCGCAGCCACATCAAGGGCACCAACGGCGAAAGCCAGGGCGTCGTGCCGTTCCTGAAGGTCGTCAACGACACCGCCGTCGCGGTCAACCAGGGCGGCAAGCGCAAGGGCGCTGTCTGCACGTACCTGGAATCGTGGCACCTGGACATCGAAGAATTCCTGGAACTGCGCAAGAACACCGGCGACGAGCGCCGCCGCACGCACGACATGAACACGGCGAACTGGATTCCCGACTTGTTCATGAAGCGCGTCATGGAAGGCGGCGAGTGGACGCTGTTCTCGCCGTCCGACTGCCCCGACCTGCACGACAAGTACGGCCGCGCCTTTGAAGAAGCCTACGTGGGCTACGAAGCGCGCGTCGCCAGCGGCGAGCTCAAGCTCTTCAAGAAGATGCCGGCGCTGAACCTGTGGCGCAAGATGCTGTCGATGCTGTTCGAAACCGGCCACCCCTGGATCACGTTCAAGGATCCTTGCAACATCCGTTCGCCGCAGCAGCACGTCGGCGTCGTGCACAGCTCGAACCTGTGCACCGAGATCACGCTGAACACCAACGAATCCGAAATCGCGGTGTGCAACCTGGGTTCCGTGAACCTGGTCGCGCACATGAAGCCGGCTGCCGGCGGCGGTTTCGAACTCGACCACGACAAGATCAAGCGCACGGTCAGCATCGCCATGCGCATGCTCGACAACGTGATCGACATCAACTACTACGCCGTCGACAAGGCCCGCAATTCCAACGCGCGCCATCGTCCGGTGGGCATGGGCATCATGGGCTTCCAGGACTGCCTGCAGATGATGCGCGTGCCTTACGCATCGCAGTCCGCTGTCGAATTCGCCGACCGTTCGATGGAAGCCGTGTGCTATCACGCGTACTGGGCCTCGAGCCTGCTCGCTGAAGAGCGCGGCCGTTATCAATCGTATGAAGGCTCGTTGTGGTCGCGTGGCATCTTGCCGCAAGACACGTTGAAGATGCTGCGCGATGAACGCGGTGGTCACGTTGAAGTTGATGAGTCGAGCACGCTCGATTGGGATACGTTGCGCGCGCGCATCAAACAACATGGCATGCGCAACTCCAATTGCATCGCAATCGCCCCAACCGCGACTATTTCCAATATCATTGGTGTATCTGCGTGCATCGAACCCACTTTCCAGAACTTGTACGTCAAATCGAATCTCTCCGGCGAGTTCACGGTCGTTAACGATTACCTCGTGCGTGACCTGAAGAAACTCGGTCTCTGGGACGAAGTCATGGTCGCCGACCTCAAGTACTTCGACGGCAGCCTGTCCCGCATCGATCGCGTACCTTCCGAACTCCGCGACCTCTACGCCACCGCGTTCGAAGTCGAACCGAGCTGGCTGGTTGAATGCGCGTCGCGCCGCCAGAAGTGGATCGATCAAGCACAGTCGCTGAACATCTACATGTCGGGCGCGTCGGGCAAGAAGCTGGACGACACCTACAAGCTGGCCTGGAAGCGCGGCCTGAAGACGACCTACTACCTGCGTACGCTTGGCGCCACCAGCGCCGAGAAGTCCACGGGACGCGGCGGCGAATTGAACGCCGTCTCGGCGGGCGCACCGTCCGCTGGTCCTGCTGTCGCTGCTGCACCTGTTTTGCCGGAACCCGAAGTTCTCGGGGCGGTTTGCACCATGCGGCCGGGCGACCCCGGCTTCGAAGAGTGCGAAGCCTGCCAATAACCGCCTCCGGAGAATGAATCATGATTAATTGGGAAGACGACACCATCGCCACGCAACCTGCACAATCGCCCGCACCCGCGGCGGGCGGGCAGGCTGCGCCCGCAGTCCGGGCGGCGACCGGTGTTTTCGGCGACACCGCCATGCCGACGCCTGCCGCGCCTGAACACGCGGCTGGCCTGGCCGCCAGCGGCTCCGCCACCTCGCAACGCGTGAAGGTTGCCGACAAGCGCATCATCAACGGCCAGACCGACGTCAATCAGCTCGTGCCCTTCAAGTACAAGTGGGCATGGGAGAAGTACCTGGCGACTTGCGCCAACCACTGGATGCCGCAAGAGATCAACATGTCGCGCGACATCGCCCTCTGGAAGAACCCGAACGGGCTCACCGAGGACGAGCGCCGCATCGTCAAGCGCAACCTGGGTTTCTTCGTCACCGCCGACTCGCTGGCCGCGAACAACATCGTGCTGGGCACCTACCGCCACATCACGGCGCCCGAGTGCCGCCAGTTCCTGCTGCGCCAGGCGTTTGAAGAAGCGATCCACACGCACGCCTATCAATACATCGTCGAAAGCCTGGACCTGGACGAAGCGGAGATCTTCAACGCTTACAACGAAGTGCCGTCCATCCGCGCCAAGGACGAGTTCCTGATCCCGTTCATCGACGCGATCGCGGACCCCAACTTCAAGACGGGCACCCCCGAAGCCGACCAGACGCTGCTGAAGTCGCTGATCGTCTTCGCTTGCCTGATGGAAGGCCTGTTCTTCTACGTTGGCTTCACGCAGATCCTGGCGCTGGGCCGCCAGAACAAGATGACCGGCGCCGCCGAGCAGTACATGTACATCCTGCGCGATGAATCCATGCACTGCAATTTCGGCATCGACCTGATCAACACCGTCAAACTGGAAAATCCGCATCTGTGGACGCCGGAATTCCGCGAAGAAATTCGAGAACTCTTCCGCAAAGCGGTCGAACTCGAATACGCTTACGCCGAAGACACGATGCCGCGCGGCGTGTTGGGCTTGAACGCACCTATGTTCAAATCCTACCTGCGCTTCATCGCCAACCGTCGTTGCCAGCAAATCGGTATCGAACCGCTGTACCCGCAGGAAGAAAATCCCTTCCCGTGGATGGCGGAAATGATCGATCTTAAGAAGGAACGCAACTTTTTTGAAACTCGCGTGATCGAATACCAAACCGGTGGCACGCTGAGCTGGGAGTAAAAGCAGTACGTCATCAGGCCCGGCGCGGGCACGCTCCAGATGCAAGGAGCGTCGCGTTCGCGACAGGCTTGATGATGTTCTCCCTGGTCAGGGTGTTTTGCCGCCGGGCCGCCCCAAGGCAAAACGCGCCCCCTCGGGGGGCAGCAAGCCGAAGGCGCGGCGTGGGGGCAATCGAACACACGTAGAACAAGCGGTCGGCGGCCTGTGATCAGGTCGTCTACCGGCGCCATTTGAAATGGCTCGCGCCAAAGGAGCGGGGGCCATATCAAATGGCTGTGCCGAATTCATTAGCGCAAACCGTAGTAGCTGTTGCTCGCACAGAACAGCGGCTTGCGCCGATGAATAGCCCGGGCACGATGCGCCTTGTTGGCGGATCGGGGCACGGGTTTAAGTTCTGGGACCCCTGAACCTAAGGAGCATGACCATGGCAACAGCCAAGAAAGCCGTAAAGAAAGCGGTGAAGAAGCCCGCCGCCAAGAAGGCAGTAGCGAAGAAGGCCGCACCGGCCAAGAAAGCTGCCGTCAAGAAGGTAGCCGTCAAGAAAGTCGCTGCCAAGAAGCCGGCAGTGAAGAAGGTTGCCGCCAAGAAGCCGGCAGTCAAGAAGGTCGCCGCCAAGAAAGCGGTAGCCAAGAAGGCCGTCGCCAAGAAAGCGGTAGCCAAGAAAGCGGTAGCCAAGAAGGTTGTCGCCAAGAAGGCCGTGGCCAAGAAAGCTGTCGCCAAGAAGGCGGTTGCCAAGAAAGCCGTAGCCAAGAAGGTCGTCGCCAAGAAGGCCGTCGCCAAGAAAGCGGTAGCCAAGAAGGCCGTCGCCAAAAAGGCTCCTGCTGCCAAGAAGGCGGTTGCCAAGAAGGCCGTAGCCAAGAAGGCGCCTGCCGCCAAGAAGGCTGTTGCCAAGAAGGCCCCCGCTGCCAAGAAGGCTCCTGCTGCAGCCAAGCCTGCTGCTGCCAAGAAGCCTGCTGCCGCCAAGAAGCCCGCTGCGAAGAAAGCCGCTCCGAAGAAGCCCGCAACGCCGCCGTCCACGGCTGCTGCTCCGGGCGCGAAGACCGCGCTGAACCCCGCCGCGTCGTGGCCGTTCCCGACGGGTGGCCGTCCTTAATCCGGACGGTTCGAAGCACTAGCTTCGCAGAGCCGCCTGGCTTAAGCCGGGCGGCTTTTTCGTGTCCGCGCGGCCCGGCATCGGCCAGCATCCTCCAGAACGGCGAGCGCGCGCGGCCTGCAGGCGATTTTTCGCCTGGGCATGCGACAATTGACTCCTCTTTTTCAGGGTGACCGTGTCCATGCTCGATGAAATCTTGCGTTTCCTTCTCGAAATCGTGTTCACGCTGTTTGGCGCGGCGCTGATTGCGCGCGCCTGGATGCACGCGATACGGCTGCACCCCTTCAACCCGTTGTCGCGCTTCATCTACCAAGTCACCAACTGGCTGGTGATGCCGCTGCGCAAGATCATTCCCGCCGGCAACAAGATCGACTGGACCAGCCTCGTCGCCGTGTGGTTGTCCGCGTTGGTCTATCTGGTGCTGATCTGGCTGGTGGTGATCGGTGCGCTGATTCCGCTGGATTACCTGCCCAGGGTCATGGGCTCGGCGCTGATCATGGCCGTCAAATGGGCGCTGAACCTGGTGGTATGGCTGACGCTGATCCAGGCCGTGCTGTCGTGGGTGAATCCGATGGCGCCCATGATGCCGCTGCTGCAGGCGCTGACCGCGCCCATGCTGGACCCCATCCGCCGCCTGCTGCCGCGCACCGCGATCGACTTTTCGCCGCTGGTGCTGCTGATCGTCGCACAGGTGCTGTTGATGGTGCTGTCCAACATCAGCCAGCGCATGGTGGGTCTGTAAAGCGGCGGGGCCACGCCCCGCCGGCCCTTACGCCGGAATGCCGGCGTAGATCTCGACCAGCTTCTTGCGGTCGATCTTATGATTGTTCGACATCGGTAGCGCCGCGCAGGCCACCAGCTCGGACGGCACCATATAAGGCGGCAGGCGCTGCGCCAGCCGCTCTTTCCAGCCCGCCAGCGCCTCAGGCGCCAAAATGCGCGGCGCCTGCTCCTCCACCCCCGCCACGAATCCGATCAAGCGCACCGCCGTGCCGTCGGGCCTGCGCAGCACTGCGCAGGCGCCGCCCTCCACGCCCGGCAGGCCATGCAGCGCCTCGTCGATCTCGGCAAGCTCGATGCGATAGCCGTTCAACTTGATCTGGTCGTCCATGCGGCCGCGGCAGAACAGCAGGCCGTCGCTCTCCATCTGGCCCAGGTCGCCCGTGCGGAAGGCGCGGCGGCCGTCAGCGTAGGTGTAGAGCTTGGCTTCGTTCAGGTCCGGGCGATTCAGATAACCGCGCATGACGTGGTCGCCCACGATGCAGATCTCGCCTTCGTCCACGATCAGCACGCTATCCGGCTTGGCATGCCCCACGGGCAGCGGGTCGTGCGCGGCCAGGACGGCGTCCGTGACTTCGATCCAGGTGGTCGCCACGGTGGCTTCCGTGGGGCCGTAGGTATTGAGGATGACGGCATCCGGGAAACGCTGGCGCAGCTTCTTGGCCAGCGCCGCGGGCAGCGGCTCGCCGCAAAACAGGAAGGTGCGCAACCCAGGCAATGCGGCCGGCGAGAAATCGCGGTTGGCCAGTTGCTGATGCGCGAACGACGGCGTGGACACCCAGACCGTCACACCGTGCTCCGCCAGGCGGGCCATCCAGGCAGCAGGCGCGGCGATCTGCTCCCGCGCGTTCAGCACGCAACAGCCGCCTGCGGCCAGCGTCGCGAATACCTCGTACATGGACAGGTCAAAGCTGAAGGGCGCCTGGTTCATGAACACGGGCGCTTCGCCCAGACCGAAGCTGCCCAGCATCCAGTCGCCCAGCAGGCCCACGCTTTCGCGGCCGATCTGCACGCCCTTCGGGTCACCCGTGCTGCCGGACGTGAACATGACGTAGGCCAGGCCGCGCTCGGCCAGCATGGCGCCCTCGCCCGACGTGAAGCTGCCGCTGGCGGCATCGAACACGGCGGCGGCGCGCACGATCTCGACGATGCGGCGCAAACGCTCTTGCGGATAGATGGTATCCACCGGCACGAACGGCGCCCCGATCAGCAAGGCGCCGACCATGGCGACGAAGAATGCAGCTTCCTTGTGACCATAGATGGCCACCGGCACGTCCGGCGCCACGCCATGCCTGCGCGCCTCGTCGGCCCAGGCACCTGCCTCGGCGCGCAATTGCGACCAGCTCAGGCTGCGGTCGGCGGCGACGACCGCAGGCGCGTCGGGCGCATATCCGGTATCTGTGAACTGGAAAGACTTCAGATCGAAACGCATGCCGAAACTCCCGGCGTCAGATGGGACTGCGGCCGCTGAACACGTACAGCGCCAGCGCAGCAAGAATCAGGGTGAGCACGCGCCCGAGAAAGCGCATGACGGGCTGCGCCAGCGCAGCCTGCAAGGCCGGGCGGGTGCGCGCCGCGTTGATCAGCAGGTTGTGGCCCACCGAGTACGCACCGAACATCAGGCCGCTGACGATGTAGTGCAGCGACAGGCCATTCCAGACGCCCATGGCCAGCAAGGTCGCGAAGATGCCGATGCTCTGCGCCGCCATGCGGTGGCGTCCAAAGAACTTGGTCTTGCTCAGCGCCTTGTAGATGGGCATGAACACCACGTCGCGCAACCACTCCGACAGGCTGATGTGCCAGCGGCGCCAGAAATCCTGCGGGTTCAGTGTGGCCAGCGGATTGCGGAAGTTGATCGGCAACGTGAATCCGAACAGCATGCCGATACCGATCGCCATGGTGGAATAGCCGGCGAAGTCGAAGAACAGATAGGCGCTGTAGAGCGTAGCGTTGAGCGCCACGCCAGTGAACGAATAGTCATGCGCGTCCAGCGTCGCAAGGCCGTAGCGCCAGATCAGTTCGGCCACGCCGAACTTCTGGATTACGCCCAGCATGATGAGCTCCAGGCCGCTGAGCCAGGTGTTCAGGTTCACGCCTTCGTAGCCGCGCTTCAGGTCCGCCTGGAAATTACGCCAGCGGTACATGGGACCGGCCAGCAACGTCAGCGGGAAAAACAGGTAGATGAAGTAGTCCAGCGGCGACACGCGTTCGTTGCGCTGCGCGAACAGCAGCACGTCGATGGCGCGGAACGTGGCGAAGGACAGCCCCAGCATGGCACCCAGGTGCGACACGCCCGTCTTCACCAGCAGCAGCGGCGTCATGGTGATGATCACGGCCAGCCAGGTGGGGATGTAGTTGCGCCGCACCGCCCACAGCGCGGTGCCGGAAATGGCCAGCAAGGCGATGGGTTGATACGGGCGCGCCCAGAACACCGCCATCCACACGCCCAGGCAGATCACGCCGATGATGTGGCGGTAGCCGATACGGAACGGCATGCCGAAGGAACGGTAGGCCAACAGGCCCAGGCCGCCGCACAAGGCGCCGCCGAAAAAGCTCAAGCTTGCGAACAATTCCATGGCGGGCTCAGAACTGTTGGTATTGGAATTCGACCTTGATCGGCCCGCCGCTGCCCGTGGTGGGCTGCGCCTGCAGCACGAACACCAGGATCACGCCGATATACAGGCATAGGTGCCAGAGAAATCGGCGGCCCCAGGCGACGGCCGCCTTGCGGGTTTCCTGCCCTTCAACAGCGCGGCCGGCCTCGGGCGCGGCCGCGGGAAGAATCTTGCTCATCGGGAAAAGTACTCCGCAATGCCTTGATCGGCCATGGCCCAGCCAAGTTCGGCGAGGTGCATGTCGTCGCGCAGCATGCCCGGTTCAAAGGGGATGCTGTAGAGATCCAGGCAGCCCATCTGGTAGCGCTCGCACATACCCGTGATGGCGGCCACCACCGGGTCGAAGCGTTCCACGTCCAGGATGAGCTTGGGATTGAAGGGCTGGATGACGAAGTAGGCGTGGACCTTGCGCTTCTGCAGCAAGGCCATCACGCGCGACAGGTCGCCGAGTTCCGTGCGGGTGATCGGATCGATGTCGGCGAACTCGTTGCGGGCTGGCGAATACAGCGCCGCCAGGTACTGCTTGTAGTAATCGTCGCGCACGTCGTAGGGGTTATGGCCGCCCAGGTCCTGTTCGACCACGCGCGCCTGATGCGTCAGCCGGCCCCACTGGCCCTGGTCCAGGCGTGCGGCCGACGGCCACGACACGTAGCGGTGCGCCGGCACGGATAGCTTGGTGCGCGGACGATCGGGTGCAGGTTCCTTGCGCGCATGCCACCACAGCGCCAGCTTGTCCTTCAGCTCGGCAACCTGGCCATTGGCGATGAGCCACAGCAGGCCCCAGTTGGCGTTGTCGCTGATCCAGTTCTGCATCTGTTCGCGCGTGTTGGGCTGGTCCCAGAGCCGGTCCCAGACCGGTCCCGTGACGTGCTCCGCGAACGCGCTGCGCGGCAACTGCCCGCCCGAGGCAAACCAGGCCGGCGACAGCATGATCACCAACCGTGTATTGGGCGTGAGCGAATCCGCCACCGACTCCAGCACGCTGACGATGCCATAGGACTGGAACATGGCGTGGCCATAGGCCAGCGTCGGCACTTTCAGCTCTTCGGGGAAGAAGCGGTAAGGCACGAAGCGCAAGTCGTGGCTGGACAGTTCGGACGAGCCGAGCACGACCAGCGTGCCATCGCTCAGGGCGTTGCCCAGGCGGTTCAGGTTGACGTGCTGCGTACCCCAGTCCGGCCCCAGGTTGGGCAGGTAGTTGCTCTTGGCGGAGCCCGCGGCCGAGGGCGCCGACATGGGATTCACGACGCGGCTGAGCAGATCGTCCGCGCCGCAATACGTACCCACCGCCAGAGCCACCGCCGTCGCGGCTGCCGCGACGTGAGACAACAGCCGGGTATTACGAAGTATGGGCAGCGACATAGCCGGCAAGCGTGCGGACCGACTGTAGGTGCTCCGCGATCTCGGGAGCCGGAATGCTGCAGCCGTACTCCGACTCGACCGCCAGCGTGATGTCCACGGCGGCGAGCGAATCGACCAGGCCTGTGGCAATCAACTGCGTATCGGGGGTGACTTTCTTCATGACGATCGACTCGACGATCTCGCCGATCTTGGTGTGGAGTTCTTGCTCGGTATGCATAGATAGTGCGGCGTTACAGGCCTGATCGGCCAACAATCCCCCGCCCCGGGATTCAGGACGACGAGATTACAGAGAAACTGCTGAAACCAGGCTGAATATCCAGCCCCCCGGCAATCGACGTTCCGATGCACTCAGTTACATGATTTTCGCAATGCGACGTCGATCGCAGGCGCAATCATGGCACCACGTTCGTCAAATCGCCATGACGCTTTTGGAGGAAATCGCGAGAAAACGCTGGCAAACGTAACGTTCGCGGGTAAGTCCCTGGGCGCCGCGTTGCGGCCGAGCGACAGATTTTTACGCTTATCCAGCTTTTGCCGCCTTGCCCCCCTTTTCGCCCCATGCGCCGGCAATAAAAAAGCCCCCTGACGGGGGCTTTTGCGTGGCCGCGCCGCAAGCGGCGCTGGACTGGTCATTACATCGGCGTAACGCGGGTCGGGCCGGAGCCGCTGATCACCTGCACGCGCTGTCCCACGCTGATGGGCACATCGGCTTCCTGCGCGACCACGCGGGTTTCGCCGTTGTCCAGGCGCACGGTGATTTCGTAGCCGGAATTCTTGCCGGTCTGGTTCTCGATGGCGTTACCCGCCAGCGCGCCCAGGATGACACCGCCCACAGTGGCGATGGTGCGGCCGGTGCCGCCGCCGATGGCGTTACCCGCCACGCCGCCCAGCGCGCCGCCGGCCACCATGCCGACGCCGCTGGACTTGTCGTTCTGGATCACGATAGGACGCACGCCGGTGACCGTGCCGGTACGGACGATCTGCTCGCGCTGCGCCTGGTCATAGCTGTAGACGCCGCTGGACGCGCTGCGGTTGGCGCAGCCGCCCAGGACCGCCATCGAGGTCACGACGGCGGCGATCGCCAGCCAGCGCCCCGCGCGCGGCGTCACCAGGGAAAAAGTTTTGCTTTGATTCATTTGGACTCCTCGATCGGCCGTTGCCGACGATGTACTCATCATACCCTGGCCCCGAATTGGGGCCAGCGATGCTGCAACACACTGAAACGCACCGCCAGAAGCTGAAAAACACAGCCGCAAAAGACGCCGGAACACGGCGTCTTCAACCCTCGCCAACGCTTCGACCGCAGCGCAACTGCAGGGTTCCCGAGGGGTTTAGAGCGGCAGATGAATACCGTAGGTCGCGTGCAGCACGGCGTCGATCTCGGCGCGCGATGGCGCATGGTTTTGCGGGCCGCGCGAAGCGATCTTGATGGCGCCCATGACGTTGCCCAGACGGCAGCTGTCTTCCCAGTTCCAGCCGCTGGTCAGGCCGTAAAGCAGGCCGCCGCGCTGCGCGTCGCCGCAGCCGGTCGGGTCGACCACCTGGGCCGCGCGCACCGGCGGAATCTGGATGGTCTTGCCTTCGGTCAGCAACGTGGCGCCTTCCGCGCCGCGCGTCACCACCACGGCCTGCAAGCTGCGGGCGATGTCGTCCATGCTGCGGCCCGTGCGCTGTTCCACCACGCCGGCTTCATAGTCGTTCACCGTCAGCGCCTGCGCCAGCTTGAGCATGCGCTCCAGGTCCGCCCCGTCGAACAGCGGCATGGCCTGGCCCAGGTCGAAAATGAACGGAATGCCGCGCTTATGCAGGCGCTCGGCATGGGCGAACATGCCTTCCTTGGCGTCGGGCGCAACGATGGCCCAGGCCGCGTCGGCGTCGCTCAGATCATTTTCCGCCGCGTGCGACATGGCGCCCGGGTGGAAGGCAGTGATCTGGTTGTCGTCCAGATCGGTGGTGATGAAGCACTGCGCGGTGAACGTTTCCGGAATCACCTTCACGCGGCTGACGTCGATGCCCAGGCCAGCCATGCGCTCCATGTACTCGCCCGCGTCTTCACCCACGGTCGCGACAGGCACTGGCTTGCCGCCCAGGAGGTTCATGTTGTAGGCGATGTTGCCCGAGCAGCCGCCGTATTCCTTGCGCATGCTGGGCACCAGGAACGACACGCTCAGCGACTGGATGCGGTCGGCCAGAATGTGTTCCTTGAAACGTCCTTCAAACACCGCGATGGTGTCGAACGCCATCGAACCGCAAACCAGAACTGGGGTAGCCATGCGAGTCATCCCTTAAGGAAAGAATTTATTGATTTGAAAGCCATTGACCTGGACGCCAGTCACTTCAATCGGCACGGAAATCTTCAATTCGCCCTGAGGCGCGAAAGGACCGCGCAGTTGCTCAGGCGTCAGATAATCTTCGGGCTTGAGCGCGCGGCGCACCACCACCGTGTCCGACAGGTCGTTCAGGTCCAGCATCAGGGCGGGCCAGTGCTGCGGCTTGTCGTGACGGTTGCGCATCACCACCGTCAGCACCAGGCGGCTGCGGCCGTCATCGATCGCTGCCGCGCCGGTCGGCGGCTGCAGCGACGAGGAAGTGATGTGTATGAGTTCCAGGCGACGCGCGTACCCCACGGTGCAGCCCAGCGGCTGGCACGCCATCTCCAGCGCCGGCCGCAGAATGGGCACGGAATTGGCGATATCGGTGCGGTACACGTATGCCAGTTGCAGGCCCAGCGCGATCAGGCCGATCAGGCAGGCGTAGCCCCATAGCTTGCGCAGCAGGCCTTGCCGCTTCTCGCGGTCCTGGTCGAGGAATTCGGGCGGCGCGCGGCCCACGTCGGTGGCGCTGGAATAACGCGTGCGGGTGTCGCCCAGCACGGGCTCGCCAGCGTCTTCGCGATCGGGGCCGTGATCGTCGCGGTAGTGTTCCCGGTAATCGTCGGGGTCGTCGTCGCGATGCTCGTCGGCGTACTCGTTGTCGTATTCGTCGTCGCGCGCTTCGTCACGCACGTCGGCGCGAGCGCGGCCTATGGTGAAGGACGGCTCCGCATGCTGGCCGCGCACGGCCGTGTCGGCATGATGCCCCGCCCTCGAAGCCGCGGGCGCAGTCCAGCGCAGCGGATCCTCGTCATCGCCTACGTCGTCGTCGGCCAGGTCGTCCGATTCATGACGCCTTGCATCTTCCTCGCCTGGGGTCGGTTCGGCTCGCCGGCGGATATCGTCGCGGCCGCGCAGCACGGCAGGCGGCACCGCGGGCGGACTGTAGGGCGCCGCCACGGGTGCGCGCGGCGGTTCGGGCTCGTCGTCCCAGGGCGCGATCTGTGAAAAATCCACCGCGTGCGCGGGACGCTCCGGCGGCGGTGCGGCGGGAGGCAGAGGCGCAATGGGGGCAACCGGCACCTGCGGCGCAACGGGCGTCGCCGGCGTCGCCAGGACTGGTGCGGCCTGGCTGGCGGCGGGCGTCACCGGCATCGGCGGTGCGGCCGGCGGCACGGATTGCGGCGCCGCGCCCGCGGCCGGCAGCAGGCAGGCGCGCCCGTCAAACACGGTCGAGCAGGCGCCGCAGCGCACCAGGCCATTACGGACCCGCAGCTGGTCAGGCACCACCTTGAAGGTGGTGCCGCACTGCGGGCAACGGGTGGTCAGGGCCATGGCGCGATCCAGCGGTGGCAGCGCTCAGGCCTTCTGGCCGTGCAAGCACACCCAGCCGTCGCGCGCGCGCCAGACCGACATGGCGATCCAGGGCGCGTAGGCGGCGGCCACTTCCTCGGCCTGCCGTTCCAGCACGCCGGACAAGACCAGATGGCCGCCCGCGGCAACGCGTCCGGCCAGCATGGGCGCCAGCACCTTCAGGGGGTTGGACAGGATGTTGGCGACCACCACTTCGAACGTGCCATCCGCCAGCCCGTCAGGCAGCATGGCCCGCAGCTCGACGTGGTTGACCTCGGCATTGAAGATGGTGCTCTGCACTGCCTGGGCGTCGATATCCACCGCCTGAGTCGGACCCGCGCCCAGCTTGCGCGCGGCGATCGCCAGGATGCCCGAGCCGCAGCCGTAGTCCAGCAGCGTGGCGCCGGCCGGCAACTCGGCTTCCAGCCAGGCCAGGCACAGATGCGTCGTGGGATGGCTGCCGGTGCCGAAGGCCAGGCCCGGATCCAGCTCGATGTGGATTGCGCCTTCCTGGGTGGCGGCGTCCGGCTTGAAGGCCGGCACATCGGGATTGTCGCGGTGCCAGCTGGGCACGATCCACAGGCGTTCGGCGATATGGATGGGGCCGAACTGCGACTGTGTCAGGCGCACCCAGTCGGCGTCGGGCACGTCACGCAGGCTCCAGCCCTCGAACACGGCGGGATCGAGTTCGCCCGCGGCGGCGGCTTCTTCCATGATCTGCGCGGGATCGGCTCCGTCGGGCAGCAGGGCGACGACGCGGTTGCGGTCCCAGGCCTGCACGTCGGGCTCGGTGCCCGGTTCGCCGAACAAGGGACGCTCGTCGTCGGTGCCCAGGTCGGCATCTTCGACGGATACCGACAGCACGCCTGCTTCCAGCAGGGCATCCGAGAGGGCTTCGGCCTGCGCCTCCAGGCAATGGAGCACGAGTTCACGCATGATGATTCTTCCATCTGGTCAACGGGCCGCGGCTTGCGCCGCGGCCCGTTGACCGTAAAACAAAACAGGAGCGGCCCGGGAGCGGAAAGCCCCCGGATCGCGGTCAGGGACGCTGAGCCAACTTGTGTTCCAGGTAATGGATGCTGGTGCCGCCTTCGATGAAGCGGGCGTCCTGCAGCATTTCGCGATGCAGCGGGATGTTGGTGGAAATGCCTTCCACCACCATTTCCGACAGCGCGGTGCGCATGCGGGCCAGTGCCTGGTCGCGCGTGTCGCCGTAGGTGATGACCTTGGCGATCATCGAGTCGTAGTTCGGCGGCACGAAATAACCGTTGAACGCATGCGAATCGATACGCACGCCCGGGCCGCCCGGCGTGTGCCAGTTGGTGATGCGGCCGGGGCTGGGCACGAAGCGGAACGGATCTTCCGCGTTGATGCGGCATTCGATCGCGTGGCCCTTGAAGGTGATGTCGCGCTGGCGCAGCGTGAACTTTTCGCCGGCGGCGATCAGGATCTGCTGCTGGACCAGGTCCACGCCGGTGATCAGCTCGGTAACCGGGTGTTCGACCTGGATGCGGGTGTTCATTTCAATGAAATAGAACTCGCCGTTTTCATACAGGAACTCGAACGTGCCCGCGCCGCGGTAGCCCATCTTGCGGCAGGCATCGGCGCAACGGTCGCCGATGCGCTCGATCAGGCGGCGCGCGATGCCGGGCGCCGGCGCTTCCTCGATGACCTTCTGGTGACGGCGCTGCATGGAGCAGTCGCGCTCGCCCAGCCAGACCGCGTTGCGGCCGCCGTCGGCAAGCACCTGGATTTCCACGTGGCGCGGATTCTCCAGGAACTTCTCCATATAGACTTCGGGGTTGTTGAACGCGGCGCCCGCTTCGGAACGCGTCATGGTGACGGCGTTCAGCAGCGCAGCCTCGGTATACACCACGCGCATGCCGCGGCCACCGCCGCCGCCTGCCGCCTTGATGATGACCGGATACCCGACTTCGCGCGCAATGCGGACGATTTCCTGCGGATCGTCGGGCAAAGCGCCTTCCGAACCCGGCACCACCGGCACGCCGGCTTCGATCATGGCGCGCTTGGCGCTGACCTTGTCGCCCATCAGGCGGATGGTGTCGGGACGCGGACCGATGAAGACGAAGCCACTCTTTTCGACGCGATCGGCGAAGTCGGCATTTTCGGACAAGAACCCGTAACCCGGGTGGATTGCCTCGGAATCCGTGACTTCGGCCGCCGAAATGATGGCCGGCATGTTCAGGTAGCTTTCACGCGACGGCGCGGGCCCGATGCACACCGATTCATCGGCCAGGCGCACGTACTTGGCTTCGCGGTCGGCTTCGGAGTGCACCACCACGGTCTTGATGCCCAGCTCGCGGCAAGCGCGCTGAATGCGCAGGGCGATTTCGCCCCGATTGGCGATCAGGATTTTTTCGAACATTTTCAGCTATCAGCCAATGACGAACAGGGGTTGACCGTACTCGACGGGCTCGCCGTTTTCGACCAGGATTTCTTTGATGACGCCGGACTTGTCGGCTTCGATTTCATTGAGCAGCTTCATGGCTTCAATGATGCACAGCGGATCGCCTTCCTTCACCGTGGCGCCGACGTCGATGAACGGCGCGGCGCCCGGGTTCGGCGCGCGATAGAACGTGCCGACCATCGGAGCCTTCACGACATGGCCCTGGATCACCGGCGCAGCTTCGGCGGCGGCGGGCGCGGCCGGAGCGACGGCCTGGGCCACCGGCGCCGCCGGCACGCCGGCTTCGGGGTGGTGGTAGGCGACCGGTTGCAAGGTCTGCGAGAACTTGACGATCCTCACCTTGCCTTCGCCTTCGGTGATTTCCAGCTCGGCGATGCCCGATTCAGCCACCAGGTCGATCAGGGTTTTGAGTTTTCGGAGGTCCATAGAAGCTGCTTCCCGAGATAGTGTCGGCGACGTCCCAGCGTCGGGTCCGCGCCGTATAAGATGTAAATGCTGTGGTTTGGTGCGAGATCAGTGCCGCACTGCGTAACGCAGAGCCGCCTCGTAGCCATCCGCGCCCAGGCCGCTGATGAGGCCTACCGCCAAGTCGGACAGATAAGAGTGATGCCTGAAGGGCTCTCGCTTATACAGATTGGACAAATGTACTTCAATAAATGGGATCGCGACCCCAGCCAGCGCATCGCGAATTGCGACGCTGGTGTGCGTATATGCCGCCGCGTTGATGATGATGAAGTCGGTGCCGTCTTGCCGGGCCGCCTGGATGCGGTCAACCAGCGCGCCTTCGTGATTGCCTTGCCACGCTGTCAGCGTGGCGCCCAGTTCGCCTGCGAGCAGCTCAAGTCCCTCGTTGATCTGTTGCAGCGTAAGGCTGCCGTAGATGTGAGGTTCTCGGGTGCCGAGCAGGTTCAGGTTCGGGCCATGCAATACCAGTATGTTTTGCGCCATGCGCTTGCCAATGAGTGGTTTGCCAATTGTTGGCAAAACAGCCGATAAACCAGCTTTTTACGCCAATTCCTACTATTTGTCCAACAGACTTACGCCTTTAAACCAGATAAGGTGCGATCCAGGTCGTCGGGCTGAATTTCACCCAATATCTTCCGGTTAATTCCGCCATCTGCATTGAAAACAATAGTAAAAGGCAGGCCACCGCTGGGGTTTCCCAGCTTACGCAATGTATCGATGGCGCCGGCCCCTATCACCCACAAGGGGTAGGAAACCTGTACTTTCTCGACAAATTTTTGCATATTCGCAGCCGAATCGACACCAATGCCGACAAATCGTACATGCGGGTACTTTTTCTGCAAAACGTCGAGCTCGGGCATTTCTCGGACGCACGGCGCGCACCAGGTTGCCCAGAAATTGACCACGATGGGCTGGCCTTTCCAGCCCGCCAGCGTATGGGACGCCCCGTTCAGGTCGGGCAGCGGCATCTGCATCAGGGCGGCGACGGGATCGCCGGCATCGGCTGCGGCCGAGGGCGTCGAGGTCTTGCGGCCCATCAGGGTGTAGCCGCCCGCAACCGTGGCGGCTATGGCCACGCCGGCGGAAAGAAGTAGGCGTCGATTCATGGCGCGATCATAACCGCTGCCGCAGGTTTGCGCCGCGCGGGCCGCGGCTGGCCGCCACTCTATATATATACAATGCAGGACAGGAGAGTTTTCAATGCACCTGCATATTCTTGGCATCTGCGGTACGTTCATGGGCGGTCTGGCGCTGATCGCGCGCGCCGCCGGCCACAAGGTCACTGGTTGCGATGCGGGCGTGTACCCGCCCATGAGCACGCAACTGTCCGAACAAGGCATCGAGCTGATCGAAGGCTTCGGCGCCGAACAGCTGGCGCTCAAGCCCGATCTCTTCGTGATCGGCAACGTGGTCAGCCGCGGCAATCCTTTGATGGAGGCCATCCTGGATTCGGGCGCGCGCTACGTGTCCGGCCCGCAATGGCTGGGCGACAACATCCTGCCCGGCCAGCACGTGCTGGCGGTGGCGGGCACCCACGGCAAGACCACCACCAGCTCGATGCTGGCCTGGGTGCTGGAAGCTGCGGGGCTCGCGCCCAATTTCCTGATCGGCGGCGTAGCACAGGACCTGCACGTGTCCGCGCGCTTCGATCCGTCGCGCCGCCCCTTCGTGATCGAGGCGGACGAGTACGACACCGCCTTCTTCGACAAGCGCTCGAAGTTCGTGCACTACCGTCCGCGCACGGCCATCCTGAACAATCTTGAATACGATCACGCCGACATCTTCCCCGATCTGGCAGCGATCGAGACCCAGTTCCATCATCTGGTGCGCACCATCCCTGGATCGGGTCGCATCGTGCGCCCGGCCCACTGCGCGGCGCTGGACCGCGTGATTGCGCGCGGATGCTGGTCCGAAACCGTCACGTTCGGCGCCGATGGCGCCTGGCAGGCGACGGCTCCGGATGCCGAGGGCGCATTCAGCGTGCTGCGCGGCGGCGTGACTGCCGGCACCGTGCGCTGGAACCTGACGGGCGAGCACAACCGCATGAACGCGCTGGCGGCTCTGGCCGCCGCCGAACACGTGGGCGTGCCGGCAGCCCAGGGCATCGAGGCCCTGAGTCGCTTCGCGGGGGTGAAGCGCCGCATGGAACTGCGCGGCACGGTCAACGGCATCAAGGTCTACGACGATTTCGCGCATCATCCCACCGCCATCGCCACCACCCTGGAAGGCCTGCGCCGCCAGGTCGGGCCGGCCCGTATCCTGGCCGTGCTGGAACCGCGCTCCAACACCATGAAACTGGGCACCATGGCCGCCCGCCTGCCCGAGGCCCTGGCCGACGCCGATCTGGTGTTCTGCTTCGGCGCCCATTCCGGCAAGCACGCCCTGGGCTGGAATCCGGCCGAAGTGCTGGCGCCCCTGGGCGACCGCGCTTCCAGCTACGATGACATCGGCGCGCTGGTCGCCGCCGTGGCGGGCGCGGCGCGTCCGGGCGACCAGGTGCTGGTCATGAGCAACGGCGGCTTCGGCGGCGTGCACGGCAAGCTGCTGGACGCCTTGCAGGCGCGCGGCTGATTCCGGCAAAGACACCGCAAAGGCGAGCCATGATTCTTTATCTGCACGGTTTCCGTTCCTCGCCGACCTCCTTCAAGGCCCGGATGATGGCCGACGCCATGGCCGAACGCGGCCTGTCGGCGGCCTGGGCCTGCCCGCAACTGCCCGCCAGCCCGCGCGAAGCCGTCGCGCAGGCGTTGGACATCGCCCGGCGCCAGTTGGCAGGCGCGGACTCGCCTCGTGCGCTGACCATCATCGGCTCGTCGCTGGGCGGCTTCTATGCCACCTGGCTGGCCGAACAGCTGGGCTGCAAGGCGGTGCTGCTGAATCCGGCGGTCGAGGCCGCCCGCGACCTCGCCACCCAGATCGGCGAGCACCGCATGTATCATTCCGACGCGCCGTTCGTCTTCCTGCCCGAATACGTGGACGAACTGGCCGCCATCCATGTCCCCCGCATCTCCCAGCCCGACCGCTACCTCCTGGTGGCGGCCACCGGCGACGAGGTGCTGGATTGGCGCGAGATGCGCGACCGCTACGCGGGCTGCCGCCAGCGCATCGTGCAAGGCAGCGACCACGGTTTGTCCGATTTTGCGGACTGGATGCCCGAAGTGCTTGAATTCGCCCTTGGCGACAAGCAGGTTCGCCCCCAATAATCAGTATCAGACTTCTACACTCTATAAGCAGCGCAAGGCGGCGCGTGCGCGCCGCCCAGGACGATCCCCACCATGTATGTGTTTTACGAAGACGACGGCAGCTTCAAGGCCGGCAATATCCTGTCCGAGACCGACGCCAGCCTGCAGGTGGAATCGGAATCCGGCAAGCGCAGCAAGATCAAGCGCGCCAACACCTTGTTCAACTTCGCCGCGCCCGAACCGGCCGCGCTGATGAGCCAGGCGGCCGCGACCGCCGAAACGCTGGACCTGCAATTCCTGTGGGAATGCGCGCCGCAGGATGAATTCGACTCCCCCGCGCTGGCCGCCGACTACTTCGGCCACGCGCCCACGCCGGTGGAACAGGCCGCGCTGCTGATGCGCCTGCACGGCGCGCCGGCGTACTTCCACCGTCGCGGCAAGGGCCGCTACCGCCCCGCCCCGCCGGACATTCTGGCCGCCGCCCTGGCCGCGCTGGAGAAAAAGCAGCGCCAGGCCGAGCAGCAGCAGGAATGGGTGGATGAAATGGCTGCCGGACGCCTGCCCGAGCCCATCGCCCAGGCCGCGGAGTCGCTGCTGATCCGCCCGGACAAGAATTCGCAGCAATGGAAGGCGCTGGACGCCGCCTGCGCCAAGCTGGGCAAGAGCCCCGACCGCCTGCTGCTGGAACTGGGCGCCTGGCCGCATGCGCTGGCGCTGCACAAGCGCCGCTTCCTGGCGGTGAATTTCCCGCGCGGACTGGCGTTCCCGGACCTGGAACTGCCTGCCATCGACCGCGAGCTGCCGTTGTCCGACGCCGAAATCTATTCGGTGGACGACGTCACGACCACGGAAATCGACGATGCGCTGTCCGTCTCCACCTTGCCCGACGGCCGCCTGCGCGTCGGCGTGCACGTGGCGGCCCCGGGCATTACCGTGACCCGCGACAGCGATTTCGACAAGCTGGCGCGCGCGCGCCTGTCCACCGTCTACATGCCGGGCGACAAGATCCCCATGCAGCCGGACAGCATCATCCAGGCGTTTTCGCTGGACGCCGGCCGCGAAGTGCCGGCGCTGTCCCTGTACGTGGTGGCCGATCCGGAAACCGGCGAAATCATCGAATCGGAAACCCGCCTGGAACGTATCGTGGTGCGCGAGAACCTGCGCCACAACATGCTGGACGCCCAGGTCACGGAAGCCAGCCTGTCCGATCCGTCGGCCGACCTGCCCTACGGCCACTGGCTGCGTCCGCTCTGGAAGCTGGCCCAGGCCCTGTCGGCGCAGCGCGAGAACGTGCGCGGCAAGCCGGAAAACAATTCGCGGGTGGAGTACAGCTTCTACCTGGACGGCAACCCCGACGATCCCGACACGCCGGTACGCCTGGTGCCGCGCCAGCGCAACGCGCCGCTGGACCGCATGGTGGCGGAATACATGATCCTGGCGAACAACCTCTGGGGCGGCCTGCTGCACCAGCATGGCGTGCCGGGCATCTACCGCTCGCAACAGGCGGGCCGCGTGCGCATGAGCACCCAGGCCCTGCCGCACGAGGCCATCGGCGTGCCGCAGTACGCCTGGAGCACTTCACCGCTGCGCCGCTATGTGGACCTGGTGAACCAGTGGCAGTTGATCGCTGCGGTCGAGCACGGCGTGTCCGCCCGCCTGGTCGCCCCTTTCAAGCCGCGCGACGCGGACCTGTTCGCCATCATCGGCGCCTTCGATGCGCAATACGCAGCCTGGGCGGAGTTCCAGAGCGCGATGGAACGCTACTGGTGCCTGCGCTGGCTGAAGCAGCACAACGTGACCCGCACGGTGGCGCACGTGCTGCGCGAGGATCTGGTGCGGTTCGCGAATGCGCCGCTGGTGACTCGGGTGGGGGGAATGCCGGAGCTGGAGCGCGGGACTGCGGTGGAGATTGATATTCTGGGGATGGATGAGTTGTCTCTGGAGCTGGATTGCCGGTATATCGGAGAGATCAGTCCGGCTGTGGGTGGGCAGGAGTAGGTTTCTTTTGCTCCGGGGTCTTTGGGCGATGCGCTGCGATTTCTTCGTAGGCCGCCCGTCGGCGCGGGCGCCTGAGGGGTGGGCGCCCACGATTGCGGTCCGGAGCCTTCGCTCCGGACTGCCCCTTCGTCATCTTCGTCCAGGCCTTCGGCCTTCCCTTCAGATTCCCTCGGGCGCATCGAGGTTGCCCACCCCTCAGGCGCCCGCGCCGACGGGCTACGTGCGTCTTGGACTCATGCGCTGCTAGAGCCGTGGTCAGGGGTGATTCTTGTGCTGCCCGTCATTCTCGGCCGCGCGGGCGGCCGTGAATGACATACGTGATTTTCTGAATTTCGATTGTGTTCGCTTGCGCGTATGCGACGAATGGTTTGCTATTGGTCTCCAGCTCTTGGGGGATGGCGGTGATGGGTGGCGCGCGACGGACAGCCGCTTGCGCATGCAGATCCGGACGCGCGCCACCCATCCGGCATCCGCGTTGAGTGACGATTGCTGGCCGCCCCGTGCACTTGGCCATCGCCCCCACCGCAGCGCCCTACCAAACCCAGACCCGGTTCTCATTTGCCATACGCGTCACTACGAGGACGCCCCACCACCAGCGCGCAGCGCCATCGCGCGACGCAAGACGCCGCGTAAGCCCCAAAAGGCCGCCCGCGCGGCCGGCCTGGGGCGGGCCCCGCAAGACACGCCCCAACCCACTAGCCGTGGCAAGGACGCCAAGCACACCGACCGCCCCAAGCGCCCGTGAAGATTCAACTGACAGAGCCTGTCGCGTCGGCGGCCTGCGGGGCGCGGGGCGTCGATAAGCCCGAGGGAATCTGAAGGGAAGGCCGAAGGCCTGGACGAAGATGACGAAGGGGCAGTCCGGAGCGAACGCTCCGGACCGCAATCGTTGCCCCGCGCCCCGCAGGCCGCCGACGCGACAGGCGCCTTAAGAACCTACCACCACCGCAAGCACCAAACCCCAAACCCCAAACCCACAGAACCATCCCAGCCCTTTACACTCCCCCGAAAGCCACAAAAGACACGGAGACAACACATGCGCATTTTGCTGGTCGAGGACAATCTCGATCTCGGCGATGCCGTGGAAAGCAAGCTGCGTTTCGCCGGCCATAGCGTGCAATGGGTACGCGACGGCGTGGCGGCGTTGCGTTGGGGCCTGGACGAGACCTGGGATGCCCTGGTGCTGGACATCAACCTGCCCGGCAAAGATGGTTTCACCGTCATCCGGGAACTGCGCGCCGCCGGTCTGGAAGCCCCTGTGCTGGTCATGACCGCGCGCGCCGAAATCGAAGACAAGATCGACATGCTGGACCTGGGCGCCGACGACTATCTGGTCAAGCCCTTCGACCTGCGCGAACTCGAAGCCCGGCTGCGCGCGCTGATGCGCCGCCCCGCCGGCCAGACCAGCAGCGTCACCGTCTATGGCAATCTCAGCCTGGACCTTGCCAACCGCAATGTCAGCGTGGCCGGCGCGCCGCTGGAGCTGGGCCGGCGCGAATTTCGTCTGCTGGAGATCCTGCTTGGCAAGCTGGGCCAGACCGTCGCCAAGGAACGGCTGATGAACCAGCTCTTCGACCTGGACGACGGCACGCTCAATGCGCTGGAGCTGCTGATATCGCGGCTGCGCAAGAAGCTGACGGGCGCCTCGATCGATATCGTCACCGTGCGCGGCGTCGGCTATCAGGCCCGCAGCCATGAAGAACCCTGAAAACTTTTCCATCCGCCGCCGTGTCTTCGCGCTGGGCGTGCTGCTGCTGGCCTGCGCGCTGATCGGGCTGGTGTTCTTCCTGCGCGGCTACGCGCAGCGCGCGGCGGAACAGGCGTTTGACCGGCTGCTGGCGGCGTCGGCGCTGACCATCGCCGGCTCGGTGCAGATCGAAGACAACAACGTCACCGTCGAACCGCCGGTGTCCTCATTGGCCATGCTGTCCGGCGGCGAGCGCGTGTTCTACGAGGCCCGCACCTCGAACGGCCGCCTCATCACGGGCTACGACGACCTGGCGCCCGGCATGCCGCTGGCGCAGTCGGCCACGCCGGTATTCGCCTATCTGCGCTATCACGACGAACCCGTGCGCGTCGCCACCGTAGGCCGGCTGGTGTCCGCCAGCCAGCATGCGGGTTGGGTGACGGTGCGAGTGGCCGAGACGCTGGGCTCGCGCGAGGCGTTGGCCGACGAGATCCTGGGGCGCACCGCACTGCCGCTGGTAGTGGTGTCCCTGGTGGCGCTGGGCCTGCTGTGGTTCGGCGTGCAGCGGGCCTTCGCGCCGCTGGCCGTGGTGGAGCGCGAATTGCGCAGCCGCGCGCCCGACGACCTGGCGCCGCTGGTGACGCCTGTGCCGCAAGAAGTGCGACGGCTGGTCGAAGCGCTGAACGCCTTCATGCAGCGCCTGTCCGGCGTCATGGGCACGCTCAACACCCTGGTGGCGGATGCCGCCCACCAGGTCCGTACGCCGCTGGCCTCGCTGCGCGCCCAAGCCGAAGTCGCCCTGGAAGAAACCGATCAGCAAAGGCTGCACGCGCGCCTCGAACGCATCCATCTGAACGCCACCCATGCCAGCCAGTTGATCAATCAGCTGCTGATGGATGCCACCATCACGCACCGCCTGGGCAAGGGATCGCGCACGCTGGTGGGCGTAGCCGAGACCGTCAACGAAACGCGCCGTCGCATCGGCCCGCTGGAAGCGCAGCGCCTGCGCATCGAGATCGCGCCCGAGGTCCGCCGCGCCCGCATCGCCGGCGACCGGGTCGCCTTGCGCGAAATGCTGCGCAACCTGGTGGACAACGCCCTGCGCTATGCGCCCGACGGCCCCGTGGACATCCAGGCCACGCCCGTGGCGGGTTTTCGCGTGGCGCTCACCGTGTCGGACCGCGGGCCGGGCGTGGCCGACGACGAAAAGGACGCCGTGCAGCAGCGCTTCACCCGCGGCCGCGCCGGCGAAACGCAGCCCGGGTCGGGACTGGGGCTTTCCATCGTGCGCTCGGTGGCGGCCGCCCACGGCGGTTCGCTCTGGCTGCAGGACCGTCCGGGCGGCGGCCTGACGGCGCGCGTGATCCTGCCGCTGGCGCGTTCCGCGCCGGGGCGCGCAGCAGCCGCCTGCCTGGGCGCGCTGTGCATGGCGGGCCTGCTGCTGGGCTCGGCCCCCGCCGAGGTACGTGCCGCCGACATCGCGGAAGTCGTCACCCGCTACCCCGCGCCGCAGCCCACGTCCCGGGTCCTGACCATCGCCGGACCCACGGACACGCCGGTGGTCGCGCCGCTGATCCAGGGCTTCCAGTCGCAACGGCCGGACGTCACCGTGGTGTACCGCGAGATGGGCAGCCGCGAGCTCTACGAAGCGGCCGTCGCCGGGCAGTTGAAGGACGTGGACGTGCTGATGAGTTCGGCCTCCGACCTGCAGATCCGGCTGGCCAACGACGGCTATGCGCTGAGCTATTCCTCGCCCTACGCCGCCAAGCTGCCCTCCTGGGCCATCTGGCGCCACGAGGTCTATGGCTTCACCTTCGAGCCGGCCGTCATCGTCTACAACCCCAAGCGCTATACCGAAGCCACCGTGCCGCGCTCGCGCCAGGACCTGTTGCGCCTGCTGGAACGCGACGCCGCGAAGCTGCGCGGCCGCATCGGCACCTATGACATCGCAGCCAGCAGCGTGGGCTATCTGCTGGCCGAGCAGGACGAGCTGGTGTCGTCGAACTTCTGGGGACTGGCCAACGCCATGGGCCAGGCCGGCGTGCGCCTGTCGGCCACCAGCGCCGAGATCCTGGACGCCATCGAGAACGACCAGATCGACATCGGCTACAACATCCTCGGCTCCTACGCGCTGTCGCGGCAGGCCGCGGGCGCGCCCATCGGCGTGGTCTTTCCGCAGGATTACGTGCTGGTGCTGGCGCGCTCGGTGCTGATCGCGCGCACTGCGCCCAGCCCGGAGCTGGGCCGGGCGCTGGTGGACTGGCTGCTGTCGCCGGCCGGACAACAGGTGGCGTCCAGCCATGCGGCGCTGGGCTCCATCATGGAAGACACGCCTGGCCGCTGGACCTCCGAAGCGGTGCTGGCGCGTTCCCAGGGCATCGTGCAGCCGGTGGTGCTGAGCCCGGCCCTGCTGGTCGGCCTGGACCAGCGCCGCCATTCGCGCTTCGTGCAGAACTGGATCCGGCTGGTGACGGACACGCCCGCGCGGCCGTAAGGATCGAACGCGCTCGCGCCCACGCCGCCCAGGGATTTCCCCTAGACGCATCCTGCCGCCATGACAGGACGACGACAGACGCCGGCTCCTAAGATGCCCGCAAGCTGGACACGGATCCCGCTCCAACCACAAGACTCATCGGAGACACACCCATGCTTGCCAAGTCCCAACTGGCGGCCGCCTGCGCCGCTGCATTCGCCCTTGCCGCCGGCAGCGCCTTTGCGCAGCAAGTGCCGGCCGGCTACCCGGCCGACTACCAGAAGATCCTGGACGGCGCCAAGAAGGAAGGCAAGGTCGTCATCTATTCGACCACCGATACCAAGGCCGCTGGCCCCGTCATCAAGGGCTTCGAAGCGCTGTATCCGGGCATCAAGGTCGAATACAACGACATGAACAGCACCGAGCTCTACAACCGCTACATCAGCGAGCAGGCGGCGGGCGGCACCAGCGGCGACGTCGTCTGGAGCTCGTCGATGGACTCAGCCCTGAAACTGGCCAGCGACTACGCGCTGCAGTACAAGTCGCCGGAAGTCAGCAAGCTGCCGGCCTGGGCGGTGTGGAAGGATTCCGCCTACGGCACGACCTACGAACCGGCCGTGTTCATCTACAACAAGCGCCTGATCCCCGCCGCCGAAGTGCCCACCACGCACGGCGCCCTGGCCAAGCTGATCGCCAGCCAGCCGGACAAGTTCAAGAACAAGGTCACCACCTACGACATCGAGAAGTCGGCCGTGGGCTTCATGCTGGCGGTGCAGGACAAGGTCAACGACCCCAAGTACTTTGAAACGCTCAAGGGCATCGCCGCGGGCGGCCTGATCGTGCAGTCGTCCACCGGCACCATGATGGAACGCGTGTCCTCCGGCGAAAACCTGATCGGCTACAACATCCTGGGCTCCTACGCCGAAACGCGCGCCAAGAGCGACCCGTCGCTGGGCGTGGCCTACCCGACCGACTACGCGCTGGTCCTGTCGCGCGTGGCCTTCATCAGCAAGAAGGCCAAGAACCGCAACGCCGCCAAGCTGTGGATGGACTACATGCTGTCGCAGAAAGGCCAGACCATCCTGGCGAACCAGGCCGACCTGGCCTCCGTGCGCGACGACATCGAAGGCGACAACGATGTGGACGGCATGACCAAGAAGCTGGGCGCCTCGCTCAAGCCGATTCCGGTCAACGAAACGCTGCTGGACTACCTGGAACAGAACAAGCGCCTGCAGTTCATCAAGGACTGGCGCGCCGCGGCTGGCAAGTAATGCCGCGCAGCCCGGAGCCACGGTTCCGGGCCGCCTCGCGCGTAGGGGACGGCGGCGCGCCGCCGTCCGCCTGACCGCCGCCGGGGCGGTCGCCCCCGACCCGGCCGCGCGACCTTCGCGCCATTCAAGAACACAGGATTCCCCATGCAGTCATTGCGCTCGAAATGGCAGTCCCTGCCCCGCGGCGTGGTGGTGCTGATCACGGCGTTGGCCATCTACGTGCCACTGTCGTTCATCATCATCCAGAGCTTTCTGTCCGCGCCCTTTTTCACGCCGTCCAAGACCTTCAGCCTGGACGCGTTCCGCTTCATCTTCGCGGACCCCGATTTCTACAAGGCCCTGAAAAGCGGCTTCATCCTGGCCTTCGGCCTGGCCGTCATCGCCATCCCGCTGGGCGGCATGCTGGCCTTCCTGATGATACGCACGGACCTGCCCGGCCGCCGCTGGATCGAGCCGCTGATCCTGGTGCCGGTGTTCGTGTCTCCCATGGTGCTGGGCTTCGGCTATGTGGTGGCCGCGGGCCCGGTGGGCTTTTTCTCGACCTGGGCGCAAAACATCCTGGGCTTCGTGCCCTGGAACGTCTATTCGCTGACCAGCATCGTCATCATCGCCGGCCTGACTCACGTGCCGCACGCCTACCTGTATATCTCGTCGGCGCTGCGCAGCATGGGTTCCGATGTCGAGGAAGCCGCGCGCGTGTCCGGCGCCTCGCCGCTGCGCGTGATGGTGTCGGTCAGCCTGCCCATGGTGCGTCCGGCCATGCTGTACGCCACCGTGCTGCTGTTCTTCCTGGGGCTGGAGGTGTTCGGCCTGGTGCTGGTGCTGGGCGATCCCGAAGGCAACCTGGTGCTGGCGACCTATCTGTACAAGCTCACCAACAAGCTGGGCATCCCGTCCTATCACCTGATGGCCGCCGTGGCCGTGGTGCTGATCTGCATGACGATCCCGCTGGTGATGCTGCAGCGCCGCCTGATGCGCACCGCCAACCGCTTTGTCACGGTCAAGGGCAAGGCCTCGCGCGCCCGTGCCCTGCCGCTGGGCAAGTGGCGCTGGGTGGCCGGCGGCGTGGTGGCGTTCTGGCTGCTGGTGACCATCGTGGTGCCGCTGTTGGGCGTGCTGCTGCGCGCCTTCGTGTCCAACTGGGGCATGGGTGTGTCGTTGTTCGACGTGCTGTCGCTGGACGCGTTCCGCACCGTGTTCTCGCAGCCCAATCTGATGCGCGCCATCGTCAACTCGGTGGCCATCGGTGTGTTCGGCGGCGCGCTGGCCGTGTTCTGCTACATGTTCGTGGGCCTGGCCATGCACCGCAAGCCGGACAACGTCACGCGCTTCATGGACTACAGCGTGCTGGTGCCGCGCGCGGTGCCGGGCCTCTTGGCCGGCCTGGCGTTCCTGTGGGTGTTCCTGTTCGTGCCGATGTGGCTGGACAACGCCCTGGACGAAGGCGGCTGGCTGTCGGCCCTGCCCTTCGCGGAATGGCTGCGCGAGAACTTCATCGAATGGCTGCGCGCCATGCGCAGCACCATCTTCAGCGTGTGGCTGGCCTACACGGTGGTGTGGATGGCCTATGGCCTGCGGCTGATCTCCTCGACCCTGCTGCAAGTGGGCCCCGAGCTGGAAGAAGCCGCCCGCAGCGCCGGCGCGCGCCGCGGCCAGGTCACCCGCCACGTCACGGTGCCGCTGGCCAAGTACGGCCTGATCGGTTCCTGGCTGCTGATGTTCCTGATCTTCGAGCGCGAATATTCCACCGGTGTCTACCTGCTGTCGCCCGGCACCGAAACCATCGGCTCCATGCTGGTGTCGCTGTGGGCCTCGGGCGCCATCGACATCGTGGCCGCGCTTTCCTTCATCAATATCGTTCTGGTCGTGATCGGCCTGGGCGTCGCCCTGCGATTCGGAGTCAAACTTCATGATTGAGCTTTCTGTAGAAGACCTGCACCTGGATTACGGCGACAACCCGGTGCTCAAGGGCGTGTCGATGCAGCTGCGCCAAGGCGAAGTGGTGTCGCTGCTGGGCCCTTCGGGCAGCGGCAAGACCACGCTGCTGCGCGCCGTGGCCGGCCTGGAAGGCCCCAAGCGCGGCCGCATCACCATCGGCGAGCGCGTCGTCTATGACGGCGCGGCCAGGAAGGAGGTCCCGGCCGAAGAGCGCAACCTGGGCCTGGTGTTCCAGTCCTACGCGCTGTGGCCGCACAAGACCGTGTTCGAGAACGTGGCCTACCCGCTCAAGCTGCGCAAGGTGCCCGGCGCCGAGGTGCGCGAACGCGTGCAGGCCGTGCTGGACCAACTGGGCCTGGGCAAGCTGGGCCAGCGCCATCCGCACGCCCTGTCCGGCGGCCAGCAGCAGCGCGTGGCCATCGGCCGGGCGCTGGTGTACAGCCCGCCCGTCATCCTGCTGGACGAACCGCTGTCCAACCTGGACGCCAAACTGCGCGAGGAGGCCCGCGCCTTCCTGCGCGAGCTGATCATCCGACTCGGCCTGTCGGCCTTGATGGTGACCCACGACCAGAGCGAAGCGATGGCGATTTCGGACCGCATCCTGCTGCTGAACAACGGCAAGATCGAACAGCAGGGTACGCCGCAGGAAATGTACGGCTCCCCGTCCACCCTGTTCACCGCCGAATTCATGGGCAGCAACAACCGGCTGGACGGCAAGGTCACCGAGGTGCGCGACGGCCAGGCCCGCATCGAAGGGCGCGGCTGGTCGCTGTGGGGCAAGGCCAGCCCGGGGGTGGCCCAAGGCCAGGACGGCACCGCCGTGATTCGGGTGGAGCAGGTACGGCTGGCGGACGACCCCGACGGCAACCACGTCGACATGCCGCTCCTGACCAGCATGTATCTGGGCGACCGCTGGGAGTACCTGTTCCGCACCCCCGACGCCGACCCGGCCCATACCCTGGCCCTGCGCGCCTACGGTCCCGAAGGGCGCGAGCCCGGCCCTTGCCGGCTGTCGCTGCCCGCCAGCAAAGTCTGGGTCTTTCCCCGCACGGTCGGCTGAGGCGCCTGCTGGCTTGCGCCCCGGTCTGTTACAGACCCGGGGCCCAGGGCTTACGCGCGCCAGGCCTAGGCTTTCCGTGTGAGCCGCTACTGGCGCCCGGCAGACCTGGACTCGCTCTACAATGCGCAGGTGCAACGCCTCGCTGATTCCCCCTCCTCGCTGAGCCGTTACCTGCGGTGGCTGGGCGCACCCGCCCAGCATTACCTGCGCATCGGCATCGCGATATCGCTGTTGGTGCACGCCGGCGCCCTGGCGTGGCGCTTCGGCGCGCCCGCGCTCTCGCGCCCGCCGGCCACCAGCCTGGAAGTCGTGCTGCTCAATGCCCGCAGCGAGACGCCCCCGGAAACCCCGCGCGCGCAGGCCCAGAACCAGATGACCGGCGGCGGCAACGCCGAACGCGGCATGTCCACCACCCCGCTGCCCCGCACCGGCGAATCGGCCGAAACCATCGTGCTGGAGGCCATGCGGCGCCGCCAGGTGCAGCTGGAAGCCGAACAGACCCGCCTGATGACCCAGCTGCGCGCCGCTGACAAGGCTGGCGCCGAGCGCCAGGCCGTCAACCCCTGGCCCGACGGCGCCGACCTCGGCCGCGACGCCGAGGACCAGGCCAGCATCATCCAGAGCGCCCAGGTGGCCGCCCTGGCGGCGCGGGTCCAGCAATACAGCGCCGAACCGCGCAAGCAATTCGTCGCGCCTTCCGCCGAGGCCTCGCGCTACGCCGCCTACCTCGACGCCTGGCGCACCCGCATCGAAACGGTCGGCACCCAGCATTACCCGGACGAGGCCCGCGGCCGCATCTACGGATCCCTGCGCATCACGGTGTCGGTGCGCGCCGACGGCAGCATCGCCAACGTCGAGATCGACCAGCCTTCGCCGCATGCCGTGCTGAACCAGGCGGCCCGCCGCATCGTCCAGCTGGCCGCCCCCTTCCCGCCGTTCCCGCCCGATATCGCGCGCGACACGGACGTGCTGGTCATCACCCGCACCTGGCATTTCGTCAACGACACCCTGGAAACACAAGCCCCATGACCGAGGCGCCCCCTCTCGCCAGATACGCCGTCATCGGCAACCCCATCGCGCACAGCCGCTCGCCCCAGATCCACGCCATGTTTGCCGAACAGACCGGCAAGCCGCTGCGCTACGAGCGCCTGCTGGCTCCGGTGGACGGCTTCGCCCAGGCGGTCGCCGCCTTCGTCGCCGAAGGCGGGCTGGGCCTGAACGTAACCGTGCCCTTCAAGCTGGACGCCTATGCCCTGGCTGCCGGCCGCCTGTCCAGCCGCGCCCGCCTCGCCGGCGCGGTCAACACCCTGTCCTGGCGCGACGGCGCCTGGCATGGCTGCAATACCGATGGCGTGGGCCTGGTGTCCGACCTGCTGCGCCTGGGCGTGCGCCTGACCGGGGCGTCCGTGCTGCTGGTCGGCGCGGGCGGCGCCGCCCGCGGCGTGCTGCAGCCGCTGGCCGAAGCCGGCTGCGCCCGCATCCATATCGTCAACCGCACCGCATCCAAGGCGGAAGAACTGGCCGCTTCCTGGCGCGAGAGCGGCGTGTCGCCGCAGACCGCGGTCACGGGCGGCAGCCTGGCGGACGCCGCCCTTGCCGGCGGCTGGAACCTGGTCATCAACGCCACCGCCAGCGGCCTGCAGAACGCCGCCCCGGACCTGCCCCCGGGCCTCTATGCGCCCGGCGCGGCCGCCTACGACATGATGTACGGCGCCCAGCCCACCGCCTTCATGCAACAGGCCCAAGCCGACGGCGCCGCACTTGCGGCCGACGGCCTGGGCATGCTGGTGGGTCAGGCGGCCGAAAGCTTCTACATCTGGCATGGCGTACGTCCTGACCCCGCCCCCGTGCTGGCCGCGCTGCGCGAGGCGCTCAAGGCCGGGCAATAAACGGCATGGCGACGCGCAAGGGCCGCTCCTGGTTCCGGATCATCAGCGGCGCGCTGATGGCGCTGGTGTGCCTGGTGCTGCTCTATCAGTTCTGGCTGTTCGCCCAGGTGGTCTGGTACAACTACCGCCCCCCGGGCAGCAGCGCCATCATGCGCGAGGAACGATCCCGCCTGAGCGACGGCAACCCCGATTTCGAACTGAAGTACGAATGGGTGCCCTACGACAAGATCAACCGCAACCTCAAGCGCGCGGTCGTGGCGTCCGAGGACTCCAACTTCACTGAACATGACGGCGTCGAATGGGACGCCATCCGCAAGGCCTGGGAATACAACCAGAAGCAACAGGAAGCCGGCCGCAGCAAGATGCGCGGCGGCTCCACCATCACCCAGCAGCTGGCCAAGAACCTGTTCCTGTCCAGCTCCCGCAGCTACATCCGCAAGGGCCAGGAACTCGTACTCACCTACATGATCGAACACGTCATGAGCAAGGAACGGATCCTGGAGCTGTATCTGAACGTGGCGGAATGGGGCGAAGGCGTGTTCGGCGCCCAGGCCGCCGCCAAGCACTATTTCAATACCTCCGCCGCCAACCTCGGGGCCAGCCAGTCGGCCCGGCTGGCGGCCATGCTGCCCAACCCGCGCTTCTATGACGCCCACCGCAATACCCGGTACCTGAACTCCCGGGTGGGTGTCCTGACGCGGCGGATGCAGATGGTCGACATCCCCTGATACGGATCCGGCCCTCCGGCCCCACCCTGAGCGGCGGGATTTGTTAAGCTTTCGGGTTTAGGCGTTCCTCCTTTTCTTCATGCGTACCGCACGTCGCTACCTGGCCCGCGAGATCTATCGCTCTTGCGCAGTGGTCCTCATGGCCCTGCTGGGCCTTTTCACGTTCTTCGCGCTGGTGGACGATCTGGACAACGTCGGCGACAAGTTCTCCATGATGGCCCTGCTGTACATGCAGGCCCTGGCGATCCCGACCCGTCTCTACGACCTGTTGCCCATCGGCCTGCTGATCGGCGCCATCCTGGCGCTGGCGGGGCTGGCCCAGCGCAACGAACTGGTCATCCTGCGGGTATCCGGCGTCAGCGGCATGAAGCTGCTGCGCATGCTCTGGATCGTCACGATCCCGCTGATGATAGGAGCGGGCCTGCTGTCCGAGTACGTCACGCCCTGGGCCGAAATCAAATCCGGCGAGGCCAACCTGCTGTTCCGCGGCAAGGCCGGCGGCGACCGCCTCAAGAGCGGTTACTGGTTCAAGGAACCCACCGCCAACGGCGGCACCCGCATCATCAACATCGGCGAACTCAAGGGCGACGGGCAGGTCAACTCCGTGATCCTCTACGAATTCAAGAAAGACCAGACGCTGTCCGCCCTGTCAACCGCGCCGACCGGCCTGTTCACGCAGGGCGACCTGCTGCTCAAGGACGTCACCGAAACCCGGCTGGACGACGACGCCGCCGAGGCGCTGGCCAACGCACGTCCGCCCAAGAACCCGCCCGCCACCGTGGTCAAGGTGCCCGAGCGCAATATCGACACCACGCTCAGCGCCGAGCGCCTGCTGGCCCGCGTGCTGACCCCTGAACGCATGTCCATCGCCACGCTGCTGGACTATGTGGACTATTTGCGCAACAACCAGCTGCAATATGGTCGACAGGTCGTCGCCTTGTGGCGCAAACTGGCGTATCCGTTCACCCTGCTGGTCATGATCACCATTGCCGCTCCCATCGGCTTGATGCAGACACGCCGCGGCGGCGTAGGCGCCAAGGTTTTCATCGGCATCCTGTTGGGCGTAGGCTTCTTCATGCTGAACCAGTTGGCCCTGAACGTGGGCATGCTGGGCAAATGGCCGGCCTGGCTGACCGCCCTGGGTCCGAACATCGGCGCCATGATCGTGGCGTTGGGCGCCATGGGCTACATGGAGTACCGCCACACCATCACGCGGATCGCGCAACAACGTTGGCCTTGGAGCAAAAGTCCCGCATGAACGGCAGTATCTGGATGATCGGCGACGTGCAGGGCTGCTGCTCGCCGCTGGATCGCTTGCTGTCCCACCCCGAACTGGTCGGCGACCCCCAGTCGCGCTTCTGGTTCGCCGGAGACCTGGTCAACCGCGGTCCCGAATCGCTGGAAACCCTGCGCCGCATCATCGACCTGGGCGACCGCGCGACCTCGGTGCTGGGCAACCATGACCTGCACCTGCTGGCCACCGCCGCGGGGGTACGCAAGCCGTCCAAATCGGACACGCTCGAGGACGTCCTGCGCGCGCCGGACGCGGCCGACCTGATCAACTGGCTGCGCTTTCGCCCGCTGGCCCACTTCGAACAGAACCACCTGCTGGTCCATGCCGGCACGCTGGCCAAATGGGACGTGGCCAAGACGCTGGCGCTGGCCGGCGAAGTCCAGGACGCCCTGCGCGGGCCGAACTGGCAGAAGGCGCTGCAAAAGATGTACGGTAACGAGCCGGCCACGTGGAAGGAAGACCACAAGGGCGGCAAGCGCATGCGGGTCATCATCAACGCGCTGACACGCATCCGCCTGTGCACGCCCAATGGCCACATGGAATTCGCCACCAAGGTGACGCCGGGCGCCTGGCCGACCGGCCTGGTACCTTGGTTCGACGTACCCAACCGCGCCACGCGGAACGTCACGACGGTGTTCGGGCACTGGTCTACGCTGGGGTTGCTGCAGCGGCCGGACGTGATCTGCCTGGATACGGGGTGCGTTTGGGGTGGGTCGCTGACGGCTTTGCGGTTGCAGGATCGGAGGCTGGTGCAGGTGAAGTGTTCGCAGTTTCAGGATCCGTTGTCGGAGTAGGGTTGAGGCTTGCTCCGTCGCACCGGATGCTTCGTAGGCCGCCCATCGGCGCGGGCGCCTGAGTGGCGGGCGCCCACGATTGCGGTCCGGAGCCTTCGCTCCGGACTGCCCCGTCGTCATCTTCGTCCAGGCCTTCGGCCTTCCCTTCAGATTCCCTCGGGCGCATCG
>NZ_QWFB01000052.1:0-138467 GCF_003576205.1 Achromobacter sp. K91
GGCCTCGACCAGCGAAGCCAAGTACAAGACCATACGCTACTCGGGCAAGGAGCGTGACGCTGCAGGCCTCTATTACTACGGCATGCGCTACTACCAGCCCTGGATCGGGCGATGGATCAACCCCGATCCGGCCGGCACGGTGGATGGACAGAATCTGTACTGTATGGTGGGGAATAATCCGGCGACGCGCAGGGATGCTGACGGCCTCATGACGAGTGATAGCGGCCGCGACGACGGTCAATATCCGGCGGCGATGGATCAACGTGAACTGGCAAGCAAAAACGATGACACGGAGAGTCGCCGCGAGACGCAGTATACGGTCAAGAATATTAATGACATTCCGGAGGAGGAGCGCTGGAGATATGTCCATACTCCGGATTGGCCAGAGCCTGAAAAAAGGTGGAGCAGTTTTGAAGCCGAAGGTTTCCCTGTGACCGCCTATCGCTATGATAGTCGCAATCCTACTGTCATCGAAAAGGCGGGCTTTGTTGCCCGAGAGGTCCACCCCATGCTAACCCATTCGGCGTGGCCCACCATGCTGTTTGGAAAAGATACAATTTACGCCGCATTTTCCCGCGCAGGTGTAGATAGATTTCTTAAAGAGGATAAAGTTAGTGTATTTAATTCAAGAGAATTTAGCGCAATAGGACCCCAGTGGGATAGCGAAAGAAAAAACCTAGAAAAGGTTGCTGAATTTTTTAAAAACACACCTCGCGCATTCAATGCTGAAGATAAATTGGCACAGAAAAGAATTGCGATTATTGGCAATGAGAGCAAGGAATATCTTTACAAGATAAAATCAGATACAAATAAATTTTATCCATTAAAGGATTTTGCCAGCCTCTATGGCAAGCGTTTCGTTCAAATGATAGTAAATCAGGGGAGGTCATTTAATAATTCCCGTGCAAATGACCCATCCAAACCAATTCCTTCAATAAAAGATGAAAGGACGCTTCTCGACGCGCGTGCGGTTTTGATGGGCGCGCATTCTAACAACGATGAGGTGCACCTGCACGGACCGATAAGTGCCAGAGCAGTCACGATCTCCATTGGGGGACGCCCGCTTACAGCTCTCGGGCGCGATATAAGTTTCGTCAAGCTTGAACACTTGGATTTGGCTGTGCCCCTATGACCGGGCCAATGGCCTCAATCTCCTGACGGCAGCAATCATGTTGTGGAAGACCGTCTACTCGGAACGGGAGGTGAACGTGTTGCGTGGCCATGGCCACGTCGTTGATGACGCCCTGTTGCAGTATCTGTCGCCGCTCGGCTGGGAGCACGTCAACCTGCCCCCGTCCTTGCGACAGAGCTAGCTATCGATCTGAGGGGAAATCTTGGCGGTAGCAAGTTTCGGTCGATCATGGAGCGAACGACATGGGCGTCTGCTATTGTAGAGCAGGCAGATACGGCATATGGGCCCGCACCGGCTCGCCCAATGTCGTAGAGGTGGCGTCGGTGCCTGTGCTGCGGTTCATTTAAAGCTCTCTTTTATTGTGATTGAGCGTATTAAATAACTCTTTAATATGGTTGACCTGCTCCCCCCGAATAGTAGTTCCAGCCTGGAACCGAATTAGGGTTCCCGCAGCAAGATCGTCGACCTGTTTGTTTACCGCGATTTCCTGATGCGCATGAGCGGCTGTGCCCCCGAAATCCAAGGTGATTGTTTAGAGAGAACAAGTCGTGCTCCGGTCGGGGAAGTAGGATGCCCCGATCCTTGTCTCTTCCGCAAATAGGGACTCATGGGCAATTTGTATGTAGGCACCCCCAAAATCACGGTGCGCGACAACCGCGGGCAGACGGTGCGCACGCTGCGCTATAACCGCAGCCGGGCCAGCGACGCGACCACGCAGTACGTGGACGCCCAGGTCTATAACGATCTGGGCCAGCTCACATCCAGCCAGGACGCGCGCTTCTTCGGCACGGGCATCAGCAATTTCGAATACGCGCCGGCGCTCTCCGGTCAGGTGCTGCAGACGATCAGTGCCGACGCGGGTACCTCACAAACGTTTGCCGACATCGAAGGTCGTCAGGTCTGGCGCCAGGACGCCCGCAGCACCACTCAGACGTATGCCTTCGACGCCCTGGGCCGTCCGCGCTCACGTGCCGAAACCCTGGACAGCCAGTCAGCTGAGGTACGTGAGCGCTGGGTCTATGGCGATCTCGCACCACCGCCGAGCACGTACGAGGCGACCGACAAGACCGATCCACGCAATCTGAACCAGCGTGGTCAGGTCGTGCAGCACTACGACACCGCAGGCCTGCTCGATACCGGTGCGATTGGCTATGCGCTGCAAGGGGCCGCGCAACAACAAGTTCGTCGCCTCTTGCCGCCGGAAACCCCCAGCGACTGGACAATCGGCACGGGCGCTGACTGGCAGGCCAAGCTTGCTCAGGGAGATTACCCCACGGCTTGGGCCTACAACGCTTTTGGCCAGGTCCTGGAGCAGACCGACGCCCGGGGGCATAGGCAACGCAGCGCCTACGACGTCACCGGGCGCAAGAGCGCGGGCTGGGTCACGCCCAACGGGGCCGGGGAGCAAAGCGTTACCACGGCGACCACCTACGCCGCAGGCGGCGAGATCGAGACCAAGGCCGATGCCAACGGCATTACTACTGTCTACACCTACGAACCGCAGAACACCCAGCGGGTGCTTGAGATCAAGGTCACCCGGCAGGGCGCACCCACAACGGTGCTGCAGGACCTGAACTACACCTATGATCCGGTGGGCAATGTGGTGGGCATGACAGACAACGCCGCGCAGATCGCCTACTTCAACAATCAGGCGATAACGCGCAGCCGTGCGTACATCTACGATGCGCTCTACCAGCTCCTGAGCGGCAGCGGGCGAGAAAACACGGTGAGTAGCATCCCACGCAATACCGACAATCCCGGGGTCTCCGCGCCACCTACGCCCAACCCTGTGAACTACCGCAACTACAGCCGTAGTTACACGTACGACCTGGGCGGCAACCTGACGGGCATCACACCTGGCAATGGCGCGTCGATTCGCTCGATGACCGTAGCGGCCGCGAGCAACCGTGCCGTGAGCAATCTCAATGCGACGAGTGTGACGGCTGCCACGGTCGAGAACTACTTCGACGCGGCGGGCAACGCCAACTGTCTGGATGGCAACACGAATCAGCCGATGTACTGGAGCGGGCTCAACCAGCTCCAGCATCTGGTGACGATCCAGCGCAATGCCGCCGACCCGGCGCAGGGCGACGATCGCGAGAGCTACGCCTACGGCGGCGACGGCCGGCGCGTGCGCAAGACTGGATATTCCTGGACGGGCAGCATCTGGAACCAGGCCGACGCGATCTACCTGCCAGGGCTGGAAATACGCAGCCGGAGCGCCGGCGAGCAGTTGGAGGTGATCGTTCTCGATGACGGCGCACGGGTACTGAACTGGACGGACAACAAACCAGACGACATCGCCAACCAGCAGATCCGCTACCGCTATGGCGACCGGCAGGACTCGTGTCAGATCGAAACGGACCAGACGGGCGCGATCATTACGCAGGAGGAGTACTACCCGTACGGCGGCACGGCGGTGTGGGCCGCGACGACACAGAGTGAAGCCAAGTACAAGACCATCCGCTACTCGGGTAAGGAGCGTGACGCGGCGGGGCTGTACTACTACGGCTTTCGCTACTACCAGCCCTGGATCGGGAGGTGGATCAGTCCGGATCCGGCCGGCACTGTCGATGGGCAAAATCTGTACTGCATGGTGGGCAACGACCCCGTGATGCGGCAAGATTTGGCGGGATTAATGGGGGCGGACAATGATGATGAGCCTGAGAAGAAGCGCGCAAAACTCGCTCATGTTCCGGGGCATGTCTCGCCAGGTAGCTCGACGGGCGTGCGCATCGCCTCAGTAGACTCTGACGTGGCCGAAATGCTAACGCACCTAAGCGGTTTGCCTTTTTTTGAGTTCGAAGAAAAGAAAGATGAGCGATCACAATCGGCACTTGACCGTCAAGTAAAGATCATCGGTGCCACACCCGACGAGATTGACGCACGTGGATACGAGTTCGACGAGACAAAACGCGGTTCCTACCAATCCTCGGAATTGAGCGACGCTATCGGGAGATATACCTTTAACAGTGGAGTCGTGAATCGCTATCTACGAAGTGGTCCAGAGGAGGGGGCAACGCTTGACGAAATTTCCCAGACCAAGTCATTGGCTATGAAACTGCAAACTGCGCTTGAGACATTACCGGGCGAATCGACGGATGAACCGTCCGTCAAGATCTATCGTGCAGTAACGACCGATACACCCGATCAATACCCTCACTCTGGACTGGAGGTCGGAGATATATTGATCACCAGGGACTTCATCTCATTTACGGAGAGTCCCCACTCATTGTTGGATTTCTCGGAAGTTGACGTACGAGGCAAGATTCGAAACACAACAGCCTACTTCATAGCCGCCTATGCCCCTAGTGCCAAGCCGATTTCTCCGTTTGCCGAGGATGGTGGTCTGGAAGCCGAACGCTTGGTACCAATAGGAGTCGCCTTTCAAGTCGAATCGATCGGTAAGATTGACCACGACGGGCACGAGTTTACGCAAATCATCGTTGGTGAGGTCAGCGGCTTCTCGATTTCTGATGGCCGTTCCCAATCAGGTTTGGAAAGCACTTCCTCTTTGAACGGCAAACGAGCCCTGAAGATCGGTACAGGCGAGCCATACGACATGAATGAAGTTCGGTCCAGGCTCGGTAGTGGCAGTGATCGCATATTGCGGCGATATGCTCCCAGCTAGAAGGCACCGCCGCTACCGACGCAGTACGTGGACGCGCAGGTCTATAACGATCTTGGGCAGCTCAAGGCCAGCCAGGACGCGCGCTTCTTTGCCGAAGGCAAAGGTACTCTCAATTTTCAGTACACCCGGGCGCTGTCCGGCCAGATGCTGCAGACGGTTAGCGTGGACGCTGGCACGAGCCAGGAGTTTGCCGACATTCGACGGCCGTTGTGTGGCCGCGGGATTCTGGAACAGAAGGCCAATATGATGTCTACTACATATCTCGAAATTCCGATCGACGCTGACCTTCATGAGAAGCTTAGGCGTGCTACCGAACTTCAGAGGGGCTCGATGACCGACTTCATCATTTTTGCCCTGAGGGACGCGGCACAGCACGTGCTTGAACAAGGCGAAATCGTCAACCTTACGCTTGCGGATCAACAGTGCGTCGCCCAAGCCTTGTGGTGCAGCCGCCGCAACCCAATGAGGCGTTAGAACGCGCTTTCGCGCGTAGGCATGAGCTCCTAAGTGAAAAATGAATGACGTTCTTGTCCTCACACGAGGACCGTCGTTGAATTCCGCGCTTAGTGAAAGTAGGGGGGAACACAATTCTAGGGCACCTACTGAAGAAAGCCTGGTGCGCCGCCGGTTGGCTATCGAAACGGCTTTCTAAGCCGACCCGTTTTATCCAGAATCCCCGCACGCTGTGCAATGGCACGGGCCAGTTCAGGAGACCCAACCAAATAAGGGTTCGGTGGTCTATGAACCTGAAGCACGGTTTCAAAACGCAACGGACGCGAACGCGTTTCCGGCAACACCAACTGATAAAGAACTAGCTCGCCTCCTTCTGGAAGCGGACGCGTCACTGTACGAATGGTGGTTGGCTTCATACGCGGATTGTGACATGAACGTAGATCTTCAGCTCGAAGAACTGTCCGAACAGCTTCTTGCTGCGCGAGAACCCCTGACTTAACGTCGCATTTAGCGGAGCTGGATGCCTATGCGATGAGCTACAAAGCTATCAATTCTTGCTCGACCAACTTGGCTGTAGTGCTGATGAAGTGCTGTTCGTTGGAGACAACGCTATTGCCGATCTAGAAGGGCCTAGAGGGCCTTCGGCATGCAATCTAGCCTCATAAATCGATCAAGAGGGCAGTTACTTCTAGCTGTTCTGCAAACTGCGCGGTCTTAGCTCCTAAAGCGGGCAGAGACATCTTGGTAAGCAGCTTACCAATTCGCCGTGTGGGATGTCGTGTCCTTGACGAATCGAGTGGAGAGAGCCTATGGTGAATCGTGATAGAGGATGCTCCGCAGCCTGCCAAGATACCTCCCTGTACAGCTCTGAACACCCTGTCTTAAAAAGTGTCGTCGCTTGGAACCAGTGTCTTAGGAAGTGTACGGTGCTTCTCTTAAATAGACGCATTTACTTGCGATTGAACGTGGAAGGCCAATCTCGCTAGATCTATCACTTTACATAATACACATTATGCGTATTAAGCCCGTAGCGCAACTGAACCTTACTTCTGCACAATGGATTCCGATGCCAGGCGGCCGGTTTCGATGCACGAAACAAGGTTGGCCCTTACCAACGTGTCCACAGCGGCGTCTTCACGCTGACTCGCTATTTTCGCGAGCGCACCGCGAGCACTATCGAAGGCCTGCGCCAGATCACTTGCGCTGGGCCATTTGGGCTGCAACGCCGACAAGCTCGACTGGACATTGCCCAAGATGCGATTACTGGCATTTTTCAGCTCGGGGACCAGTCGGCTGGAACCCAGAACCGGACTTGCCGCAGCCACGACACAAGTCAATTGAGCCGCTGCCGCCGAAAAAATGGCGTCCTGCGCCGTCAGGGAATACTGCGCCATTAACAATGCGGAGCCCGTCGCGATGCCCGCTCCCACTGCGGTCGTAGCAACATTGCCGATAATCGCGCCTACGGCTCCCGTCACAGCGCCGCCAATCGCGCCCGTACGCAGCTCAAGCCCCCCGGTCCGCGCCCTTTCCGAACGGTAGCGGTAGTATTCGGTCTGCACTTGCAGCTTCGCAACGACGTCGTCAACGGTGGTTTCGGACGACAGGTCGAATGCCTTTTGCGCATTGGTTTTTTCTCCTGTGTTCGTCTTGCTGGGATCGCTCCAGACGTCCAGAACCGGATAGGCATTTGGCGGTGTCCAGGCGCATCCGGATATACCACCCGCGAAGCTCACCAACGCCAATCTGACGGCTGTTCGGACGATGCAACGAGATGTTGGGTATGACACGCGCCCTCCTCTGTCGAACTCGATGGTCGCGACACCGCCGAGACAACTGAATCACTGATACGCCTTTTTCATTTTCCGAGTTGACCGATCCCTTGTTCGATGACACTGGTACGCACTCGGACGCCCTGCTCCTGCAATGCCAGATTCCGAAGCACAATTGTCAGATTGGGCAGAGGCATACCGGCGGCATCGAACAATTTCAAGTCCGCATTGATATCGAGGTTCAAGTCGCGCACCAACACGCTCGCGATTTCAGGCGGGCAATTGCAGCCCGCAGCGCAATCGGCCGTCCCGGGCGCCGCTTTCTTTGGCGCTTCGCACCACGGGCCCGCGAAGGTCGCAGCCGGCTTTGCCCGTCCATCCTTGCAGGTCCTGCCATGCCCGTTGACGACAGCTTTTGACCCCAGCGTGTCGCACCATGGCGAATGCGCTGCGGCAATATCCACGGCAGACACCAGGCCCCGCCGGTACTTGGACCGAAGGTCCATCGCAATCGCGCGGGCCGACCAGGCCGGCGAATCGAAGATCGCATGCCCGTCCACGTCGCGGTTGCCGTCGTTGCCCTGCGCGTCGGTCGTTCCCCGCCAATAGCTGGCCCCATGTTTCTGGCACCAGTAGTTATTCATTTTGATGCAGCGCTTCGCAACCGCGGCGCACTCGACCGCGTTGCCATTGGCATCTGTCAGCGCTTTCCTGGCTTCTTTGCACCAATTCGAGGCCTCGGCCTGGGGGGGTGGCATCGACTGTGCGCCCACGGAAAAGGACAACACTGCCGCCATCGTGGCAGGCGCAACGAGCAGTGACCAGGATACGAGTTGTCGCATGGCAGGCACCTGAAGAGACGGCATACCCGGCAGCCAGACTTCAGCACCGTTGCGCTTCAGAGAGCGCGGAAAGCTACTGGGAGCATGGATCGTGGGAGCGTTGCTCTCGAATTTTTACCACGCGTGGATTCGTTCAAACACCACCACAACATCCTCCAAATTGAGTATGACGCAGCCCGGTTTTTTCCGGAGGAACGTCACCGCAACTGGAGTCCGCTCAGGGCTGCCCCCCAGTCGCCTTGGCCACATATGCCGCCAATACCTCGATTTCCTGATCCGACAAGCTCGTATAAGCCGGCATCTGGCCGATGCCATTGCGGATGGCCGTCGCCACGCGCGCCGCATCGGGCTTGATTTCGTCGAGCTTGGGACCGATGGCGCCGCTGGATTGCGCGTCGTTCAGGGTGTGGCATATCGCACAGGCTGGCGTCGCGCCGACGAACAAGGCGCGGCCCGCCTCCATGTCGGGCTCGGCCGCCTGCACGGGACCAGACAGGATGGTGCTCAGCAATCCGGCGCTCAACGCGCTCTTCCAAGGCGATGCCGGCGTTTTCGCCGTCATGCCTTGGCCACCACCGTCACGGCGTGATCGCGCCAACTGCTATTGATGTAGCCGCCGGAATTCTGCGGACGCTCTTCTTCCTGCACGCGGCCCTCGGTATCCGTGGCCCGGCTGACCAGCACGTGTTCGCCCGCCGCCAATTCCACCGGCAACGCGAACTGGCGCCAGGCATAGCGCCCGAGGTCCGGGCCGACCAGCTCCGCCTTCTGCCAGTTCTTGCCGCCGTCTATCGAGACCTCGACCTGCTTGATGCCGTTGGTGCCGCCAAACGCCACGCCCTGCACCACCACGCGCCCGGCCTTCAGGGTGGACGCAGCCGGATTGGGCGTATTGATCCACGACTTCACGCCCATGGCCCAGACAGAGGGCTGGCTCGGATTCCCTTTCTGCCCAGGTGGCGCGAGGCGATAGCCGGTCTGCTGGATCGCGGCCGGGCTTTCCTTTTCAGTGAAGGCCAGCCGCTTGATGTATTTGACGCTGTTCACGCCTGTGTAGCCCGGCACGATCAGGCGCAAGGGGCCGCCATGAGCCAGCGGTATCGGTTCGCCGTTGAGCTCCCAGGCCAGGAGCGCATCCCGCATCGCTTCCTTTGGCACCGAGCGCTCGACCATGACCATGTTCGGATCCAGGCCGTCAGGCAGCTTCTCGCCGCCGGTGCCGGTCATGTACACGGCGGCCGCCTCCAGTCCGCCGCAATGCTCGACCAGGACGCTGACCGGCAAGCCGCTCCAGATCACGCAACCGGCCGCGCCGACCTGCCAAGGCGTGCCGCTGGGTTTGTTGGGGAAATAGCCGCGGCCATTGCCCGAGCACTGCAAGACCATCGCCAGCGTCTGCAGGCCCATGCTCTTCAGCTGCCCCACGCTCAGCGACATGGGTTTTGCCACGCCGGCAATTTCAAGGACCCATGCGTCGCGGTCGGCCACGATGGACTCGTCGGGCGGCGGCAGATTGTTGCGCACGTAGAGTTGGCGCAGCGGCGTGACCACCCCGCTGCCGAATGCCTCGCGCCGCGTTTCTATGGTGTTGGCGCTGTGCACGATCATCGCATCGGGCTGCTTCCAGGCCGCGTAGGCCGGCAGCGGCTTGGCGGCGGATGCCGGGGCCGGTGGCGCGGCCGCGGCTGGCGCGGCTTTCTGTTCCGCGGCCAAGGCCGCGCGTCCCAGGCCCGCTGCGGCCAGCGCGCTGGCGCCGCCAGCCAACAGGCGCCGCCGCGCCGCGCTCTCGATCAGGGATGAACGCATTGCAGTCTCCTCGTTGGGTTCCGGAATCGTTGGTGTTCCAGAACCCTGCCGGCCTGCTACGACGTGGCTGTCTACCCCGCACGCACGTGTCCCAGGCCGCCAATAGTTATGACTGCGATGTTGGTTGAGCGATCTTTTCGTGTCAATTAGTTATTTGCAATACCCTGCCCTAGCCCATTTGGATAGGACGAGCCCATGCCAACCAGCGCGGCCTAGGCCCGCCGGGCCAGGCTGTACACCGACGCCGGCGGCAGGTTCAGCGGCACGAACCCGACCTTGCTGGCCTGCAAGCCGCAAGCCTCCAGCACACTGGCGGATATCGGACAACGCACGCCATAGGTGAATAGCGCCATCGAGCCCTCTGCCGGCAGCGCGTCGAACACGGCGGCCAGCAGTTGCTGGTGATGCGCATGGCTCATGTTGCGCAACGGCAGGCCGCAGATGGCGGCGCCGATGCCATCCATCTCGGGATGGCGCTTGCGGCAGAGTTCCTGCGCCGGCACCCGTAGCACCGCTGCCTCCGGAAACTGCGCCTGCAAGCTGCTGCTCATGGCCATGTCCTGTTCGACCAGCACCAGGTTGGCCGGATCCACGCCCCGGCGCAGCATTTCGCGGGTAAAAACACCTGTGCCGCAGCCCAGCTCCAGGACTTTGCCCGCGCCGGGCGGTATGCAGGCGGTGATGGCCGCTGCCAGTGCCGGGCCGGACGGCGCCACAGCGCCTATGGCCGCGGGATTGGACAGCAGCGCCCGGACGAACTGCGTACGCTCCTGCAGCCAGCCCAACGGCGAGCGGCTCGCGGACTGGCGCGGGATAACGGTCTTGTAGGATTGCGTGGAATGCATGGGGGCCTCAGTCTCCTGGATCGGGAATGCCGTGCGACCCCAAAACCTTAACTGCGCAAGCCCCGCCGCACCCGCAACCGTCGGTAAGCACCCTTGTCAATTCGGACATCGACGGAGTGCCTGCCCCATCCGCGCCCGCACGCGGACGGACAGCTTAAGTTGCATGACTCTCCCCTGCGCGGCGCTACTGAGCCTTACCGCCGGCCGGAACTTCAGCCAGATCGTGTTTGGCCGCCGCCAGCACCGCCGGATCCAGCTTCTCGGAATACTTGCGTACGACCGGCAGCGTCTTCTGTCTGATCAATGCCAATTCGGAGGCAGGAATCTCGTTGATCACCATGCCGTCCTGTTTCAGCTGGTCCAGCACTTTGGCAGCCTCCTCGCGGACCAGCCGCCGCTGGAACATGGCAACCTCGCGCGCCGCGCCGCGTACGATGCCGCGGTCGGTTTCGGAAAGCCCATCCCACCATTTCTTGCTGGCCATGACCACGCTCGGGTTGTAGACGTGGTTGGTCAGGGACAGATACTTTTGCACCTCGTTGATCTTGGCGCTCTGAATGATCCCCACCGGGTTCTCCTGCGCGTCGATGGCGCGGGTTTCCAGCGCCGTGTAGACCTCGGTGAACGGCATCGGAACCGCATTGGCTCCCAGCGCCTTGAAACTTTCGAGGAACACCGGACTTTGCATGGTACGTATCTTCAGGCCCGCCAGGTCTTCGGCCCTGACGATGGGACGCTTGGAATTGGTGACTTCGCGAAAGCCGGTTTCCCAGTACGCCAGGCCGACCAATCCCGCACCTTCGAGCTTCTGGAACAACAGCGCGCCGGTGCGGCCGTCGAGCAGCGCATCGGCCTCCTGGTAGTTCGTGATCGTGAAAGGCAGATCGAAGATGGCGAAATCGCGCACCACGCCCACCAGGTTCGATGGCGGGCCGAGCATCATCTGCTGCACGCCCGCCTGCAGCGCCTGCTGCATCTGCGGATCAGATCCAAGCCGGTTGCTGCTGTAGGTCGCAATGGTCAGCCGCCCGGCGCTGCGCTCTTTCACCAGGTCGGCGAATTTCCGGGCGCCTACGGCCAAGGGGTGGTCATCGGCAATGCCCAGCCCGAACTTCAGCTCGGCGGCATGCGTAACCGCGGGCAACAGCGCTGCCAGCGCCAGGCACACGGAAGCAATTCTGGTTTTCATGGTTTTTCTCCAGGGTAGATCATCAATACAGCCAACTTGCCGGCACGGTTACCAGGGCCGGGAACACGATGAAGAGCGCCAGCAGGAATAGCTGCGCGACGAGAAACGGCGTCACCCCCCTGATCGCGCCGGACAGCGGCACCTTGCCCACGCCTGAAACCACGTTCAGAACCGTGCCGACGGGTGGCGTGAGCAAGCCGATGGCGTTGTTCATGATGAAAAGCACGCCGAAATAGACGGGATCTATCCCCGCCTGCTTGACCAGCGGCATCAGCACCGGCGTCAGGATTAGCACCGTGGGCGTGAAATCCAGGGCGGTGCCGACCACCACCACGATCGCCATCATCAGGAACATCAGCAGCATCTGATTGCCGGCATAGGGTTCCAGCAATTCCGCAACCTGCTGCGGAATGTTCGCCACGGTGATCAGCCACGCCGAAACCATGGCCGCGGCCACCAGGAACATGACCACGCTCGAGGTCTTGGCTGCCGCCAGCAATGCCTTGGGCAGCATCGCCCAGGTCAACTCCCTGTAGACGAACATACCCACAAGCATGGAATAGACCGCCGCCACCACGGCGGCCTCGGTAGGCGTGAAGACTCCGAGCTTCATCCCGCCGATGATGAGCACAGGCAGCGCCAGCGCCCATACGCCTTCCCGCAAGGCGCTGAGCAGCCTGGAGATGCGGAACGGCTCGGACCGGTGATGCTTGAATTCGCCGCGGGCGCAGAGCCACCAGGTGACGGCCAGCGCCAGCCCCATGGCCAGTCCGGGCGCGATGCCTGCCATGAACAGCTTGGTGATCGATACCTGGCCGATCACGCCAAACACCACGAAGCCTATCGACGGCGGGATGATGGGCGCGATGATCCCGCCCGCGGCGACCAGCCCCGCCGCGCGCGGCAGGTCGTAGCCCGCACTGCGCATGAGGGGGATGAGTATGGCCGCCAGCGCGGCGGTGTCGGCCACCGCCGACCCGGATATGCTGGCCATCGTCACGGCGGCGATGATCGCCACATAGCCCAGGCCGCCGCGCACATGGCCGACCAGTGCGCTGGCCATGCGGATGATGTTGCGCGACAGTCCGCCCATGTTCATCAATTCTCCGGCGAGCATGAAGAACGGCACGGCCATCAGCGGATAGTTGTCCGCGCCGGCCAACATGTTCTGCGCAAGAATCTGCGTGTCAAAGAGATCGAGGTGCAGCATCAAGGCGATGCCGCAAGCCAACAGCGCAAACGCCACCGGCACCCCCACGGCCATGGCTCCGCACAGGGAAAGCAGGAACACGGCGAGCGTCATGGCCGCTTCTCCGCCATGTCCGCGCGCCCGGCGTCATCGACGCCCGCCCGGCCGGCAACGGCGCGCCACAGGGCCTGTAGAAAAACAAAGGCCATGAACGACGCGCCCAACGCCGCCGACAGATACACCACGCCCAGCGGCAAGTCCGTGACCGGCGCCAGATTGCCCATGCCTGTGATGGTCTCGCGGCATGCGCCCACTGCCAACAGGCCGGAAGCCGCCGCGCCGATCGCGTTGCTGAGCACGCGGCAGACTTGGCGCCCCCGCGGGGGCAGCGCATCGAGCAGGCCGGTCACTCCCAGATGCCCGCCCTCCTTCAACACCAGCGCCGCGCCGGCGAACGTCAGCCAGACAAAGAGAAAACGCGACAACTCTTCTGATATGTCCAGGCCTGAATTGAATCCATAGCGCAGCACCACATTGCCGAACACCAGCAACACCATCAAGCCAAGCGTCAGGATGATCAGCCATTCGACCGCCGTTCTACATTGGTTCGCCATTTTTCTTGTCTCCTGTTGCAATGGGAACGGCGCATGGCTCGCCCTTCCCTGTCCCGATGCGTCGGGTATTCGATTCCCGCTAGGGCAGCGCGCTCGCTGCAAGAATGGCCGCCTGAACCTCGCCTACCGTCAGCGGCCGGCCGAAGTGCTTGATGTGCGGAGATGTCTCCACGCTGATCCGGGCGATCGCCTCTGCGCGTTGGGAGATACGCTCGCGGGGAACGCCCAGCTCCTCGAGCGTCGCGGGCAAGCCGATGCGGCGATAGAACGGCAGCAACTGCGCCAGCATCGCCGCGTTGGCCTCGCGTTCCAGCAGCAGCTGCACGATCAGCCCGAAGGCGACTTCCTCGCCGTGCAGACTTCCCAGTATCTCGGGCACCGCGGATAGTCCGCGCGTCAGGGAGTGCGCCACGGAGAGGCCCGCGTTTTCAAAGGCCAGGCCGGAGAGCAGGATGCTGGCTTCAATCAGCCGCTCGAACGCCGGAGTCGGCCTGCCCGCCGCCTGCGCAGCCAAGGCCGCGTCGGCATCGTTCATGAGCACCTCGAAGCAATTCGCCGAGATCATTTTCGCCAGCATGCCCTGCCGGCCGCCGTAGAAGTTCACGCCGCCTGCCCCTATGCACTGCTCGGCCTCGAAACGCTTGGACAGCGCATCGCCGATACCGGACACCAGAAACCGGCGCGGAGCGCGGGCCAGGAGCTCCGTGTCCACGAGTACGAGATCGGGATTGGCGCGCATCGATCGCACCTCGGAAATCCGGTGGTCATCGCCGTACAGCACCGCCACCCTGCTGGTGGGCGCATCCGTGGACGACACGGTAGGCACGACGAATATCGGTAGTCCAGACTGGATTTGGGCGCCCTTGGCGGCATCGATGGACTTCCCGCCGCCAGCGGCGATCAGCAGGTCATGCCCGCCGGAGCGGCACGCGCCGACAATTGCATCCACTGCCTCGCGCGTGCACTCGCCTTCGAACCGGATCCAGGCGAGTTGCCCGGCCTCTGGCCATGCGCTGCACAGCAGTTCGCGCACGAACGAGTCGGCAACCAGCGCCGGCCGCTTCGCCCCAAGGTCGTCGACAGCCTGGGGCAGTTGACGCAGTGCGCCCGGTCCTTGCACGTAACGGGACAAGGAACCGAAGATGATCGGTACGGTCTGCATGATGCTTCTCACATGGAGGCGGTGAAGCCGCCGTCTACGTAAATAACCTGGCCGTTGACGAAATCGGCCGCTCCCGATGCCAGGAACACCGCTGCGCCGCCCAATTCATGCACCTCGCCCCAGCGCGCCGCTGGCGTGCGCTTGGCAAGCCATCCGGAAAAGTCAGGATCGTCGGCCAAGGCTTGGGTCATTTCGGTTCGGAAGTAGCCTGGACCGATCCCGTTCACCTGGATGTTGCGCGACGCCCATTCCACGCACATGGCCCGGGTCAGCATCTTCAGGCCACCCTTGCTGGCGGTATACGCGCCGGTGGTGCCGCGGCCCAGCTCGCTCATCAATGAGCAGATGTTGATGATCTTGCCCGCGCGCCGTTCGATCATTGCCGGCACGAAAGCCTTGCTGACCAGGAAGGCGGAGGTCAGGTTCGTGTCCAGAACCAGCTGCCACTCCGGCAAGGTGAATTCCTCGAGCTTCCTGCGCACATTGATGCCGACGTTGTTCACGAGGATGTCCACCTGGCGTCCGCTTGCGGCCAATCGCGCGGCGGCGGCATCGATTGCAGCGCAGTCCAGGGCGTCAAAGCCGATCGTGTCCACCGTTACGCCTCGCGCCCTCAGTTCGAGAACCGCCTCCTCCAGGCGCGCCACGTTCCGGTCGTGCAGGATGATCGCCGCGCCGGCGTCGCCCAGCGCCTTCGCCAGCGCCAGGCCTATGCCCCGGCGCGACCCCGTGATCAAGGCCGTGCGGCCTTGCAAGTCAAAGAACCCGGATTTGATTGTTTCGTGTTGCATGTCAAGGATTCGCCCAGTGCGTCGGTTGCCCGGTAGTGAGAATTTCCAGCGCGGCCTGCGCGGCGCCTTCCTGCAGCGCCGCCACGGTCGCCTCGGAGTACCAGCCCATGTGATCGGTCAGGATCACGTTGGGCAGCGCGCGCAGCGGATTGTCCGCAGCCATGGGCTCGACTTCCTGCACGTCGAGGGCGGCGCCCAGCAGCCGTCCGCCGGCCAGCGCCGCGGCCAGCGCATAGGTATCGACGAGAGCCCCCCGCGAGGTGTTTACCAGGCAGGCGTCGCCGCGCATCAGCGCAAGCGCGCCGGCATTGACGACGTGGCGGTTCTCGGGCGTCGATGGAGCATGCAGCGCGACGATGCGCGAGCTTGCGAACAATTCATCCAGACCGGCGCGCCGCACACCGGCGCCAACCAGGGTGGCATCGTCGACGTGGGGATCGTGCACCAGCACACGTCCGATGCCGAACCCACGCATGCGTTGCAGGTAGGCTCGTCCGATGCGTCCGAAACCGATGAGGCCCAGCGTGGCGTCCGCGATGCGGTGTATCGGCTCGCGCTGGCCTATGTCCCAAGCGCCCGCCAGCACCTGCTGGTGACGTGAGACCACCCGGCGCAGCAAGGCCAGGGTCAGCGCCGCGGCATGGTCGGCCACCTCGATGTCGGCGCCGTACTGCGGCACATTGGCGACCCGCACGCCACGCTCGCGGGCCGCCTGCAGATCGATGGTGTCCACCCCCACTCCGTACCGGACGATGCCGCCGCCCATGGGCAGACGCTGGATCGCCTCGCGATCCAGCGGCGTGTCGCGCACCAGCGCCACGGACACCCCGCCGAGCAGCTCCAGCAGGCGCTGCCGGTTTCCGCCCCAATCCAGCTCCCGCACCTCGGCGCCTATCGGTCCGAGGATGCGGCGTTCGATTTCATGGCTGGCGTAGCCAGGCGCCACGATGCCCACCACCGGTGGCAAAGGCGTGACTTTCCCCATTTCTCTTCTGCTCCTGACTCTCAAATTTAGATCGATCTAAATTTATTAGATCGATCTAAATTTTCCCATCTGGTACAAACCCTAGGTAATTGGCGACGGGCTGGCGGCCGGAGCGGGCGAGGTATTTGGGGACGCCCGAAAATGGGCAGAATGGTATCTTCCAGCTTTTCCGGTACCCGCACCCCCATGACCACATTGAAAGACGTAGCCCGCGTCGCGGGCGTGTCCCGCGCCACCGTATCGCTCGTCTGCCGCAACAGCCCCCTGGTCGCCGCGAAAACGCGCGCGCGCGTCGAACAGGCCATGGCCGAAGTCGGCTACGTCTACAACCGCAGCGCCGCCAACCTGCGCTCTTCGCGCACCGACACCATCGGCCTGGTCATCCCCGAAATCGCCAATCCGGTCTACGCGGAGATACTTCAGGGAATCGAGGAGTGCATGGCGCCGCTGGGCAAGCAGGTCGTCATGGCCAGCACCAGCGAATCGCTGGAGGTGCAGGACCGCATCCTGCAACGGATGCTCGAAATGCGCGTCGATGGACTGATCATCAGCGCGGCAACCGGCTCCGCCCCCTCGACCTTCGATGCCTGCATCCGCGCCGGCGTACCTGTGGTGCAGGTATTGCGCTCGGTCGATTCCGCGCGCCTGGATTACGCGGGTACGGACAACCGCGCCGGCGCGGGCCGCGCAACGCGGCACCTGCTATCGCTGGGGCATACCCGCCTGGCCTTCCTGGGCAGTTCCGTGGCCACGTCCGTAAGCCATGACCGCTATCTCGGCTATTGCGACGCGTTGCAGGCAAAGGGGCTGTCCGTGGATCAGGAACTGGTGGCCAGTTGCCTGCCCAAGATCGGCGATGCGGCAGCCGCGGCGCATCGCCTGCTCTCTTCCGCGAATCCGCCCACCGCGCTGGTTTGCTTCAATGACATCGTTGCTTTCGGCGTGACGATGGCCCTGTACGAACGCGGTCAGGAGCCCGGCAGGGATGTCGGCGTGATCGGCTTCGACAACATCGAATGGGCGGAAAACTGGCGCCCCGCGCTCAGCACGATGTCCATCAGCGCACTCGAAATCGGCCGGCATGCGGGCGAACTTCTCAGCCGGCGCCTGCAGGACAAAGAGGAAGCGCCGCAACGCATGATCAGCGAGGCCACGCTGATCGAACGGCGCTCCACGGGCGGCCTGGCCGGGCCGCGATAGCGCGCAGGCTCACCGCATAAGGGCAGCAGAGCACGCGTCTAGCGCCCTCAAGGCGTCTGCCTCTACTCCGCTTTGACCTGCGCGGTGGCGATGACGCCGCCCCATTTCCCCTTTTCGTCATGCACGAACGCGCTGGCCTGGGTTCGGCTTAGCGGCATGACGAAGGTTCCCAGGTCCGCCAGACGGCTCTGCACCTCCGATTCCTGCAGGGCTTTGTTGATGGCCGCGTTCAGGGTGTCCAGAACCAGCGCCGGCGTCCCCTTCGGCGCAAAGACCGCGAACCAGCCCAAGGTCACCATGCCGGGCAAGGTGTCCTTGACCAAGGGAATGCCTTCGAAGCCCGGCAGCGTCCGATCCGCGCTCATCGCAACCGGCACCAGCTTGCCCGCGCGCACCAGAGGCACAAGCGGCGCGACGCCGTCTATGTAGACAGGTATGTCGCCCTTGATCAGGGCTTGCAAGGCTTGCGAGGTGCCGCTGAAGCTGACCTGCCGGAACTCGCGGCCGCCAAGTTGGCCGATCAGGTAGACCGACAGGTTGGGTATCGAACCGCGGGTCGGACTGCCTATCACCAGGTCCGAAGCCTCTCCCCCTTTGGCGGCCGCGATCAGGTCGGCGACCGAACGGTAAGGCGTGCCGGGAGTCGTGACCAGCATCATGGGCGTATAGGCCAGCGTGGCAACCACTTCGGTATCGCGTTCGATGTCGAACTTGGCGGCTTGGTACAGGAACGGCGTGGTGACGGCCGCGGCTGCGTGGAACATGGCCAGTGTGTAGCCGTCCGGGTCGGCGCGGGTCAGCGCGTTCATGCCGATGATGCCATTCCCCCCGGGGCGGTTCTCGACGATGACCTGGTGCCCCCATTGGCGGCCCAGCCTGTCGGCGATCAGGCGCGTGATGATGTCCGGCGCGCTGCCCGCGGCCGTGGGCGCAATGATCCTGACCGGCTTGTCGGGGTACTGCTGCGCGCCTGCAGCGCTGTAAGTCGCGCAACCCAGAACAATAGCCAACCCCGTCAGCCAGCGTGCTGCTTTCATGATGTCTCCTTATGGGCGCGTGCCGGAAAAGGTCCACGGCCGCTTATTAATTGCCACTATATCAATTAAATATAAATTTAATTGATATAGTGTTAAATAAGGGTTTACACCACGCGCTCGCGCACTTGCGCGCCGGAATCGGGGAGGACTATCGGGTGGCCGTCTTGCGTTTGGGCTTGGCCTGCACGCCAGGCTCCCGGGCCCATTGCGCGATGCCGTCGAGCAGGATCCGCAGGCCGGCTTCAAATGCCAATTCGGTACTTAGTCCTGAGAACGCCTCTGCGACGTAGCGGGCTCCGGGATAGCGGTCCGCCGGCATGGCATCCAGCCGTCCGCGGATGAAATCGCGATGGTAGACAGGCAACTGCTTGGACGCTTCGGCACGGCTGCTTGCGACCAGGAATTGCGCCAGCAGGTGGTAGGCCAGGGCCACCTGCTCAGCCGAAAAGCCACCTTGCATGAAGGCCGTGGTCACGTGGTTGAAGAACACCGCGCCAAAATCGGTTTCACCTGAATCCACGTCCTGGAACAGGCGGAAGCGGTTATGGGAGGCGACATAGGTGCTGACGCCGGGATTCTCCACCGCAAAGGCCAGGCTGACTCGCGCGATGGTTTCGATGTCGGCGCGCCAGTCGCCGGTCAGCGCCGGCATCCGTGCCAGCCGCTCCCTGTAGTAGTTGTTGAGCACGCCCGATATCAATTTGTCGCGCCCGCCCAAGTAGTAATGGATCAGGCCGGGCGCGACGCCGAAGTCGCGCGCCAGTTGCACCATGGAGATCTGATCCAGCGAGGTTTCGCGTGCCAGCGCGATCGCGCGTTCGATGATGGCAGCCCGGCTGAGCGTGGCTTCACCGTTGATCGGCGACTCGACCCGGGGTGGACGGCCACGCTTGCGCGGTGCGGCATCGGTGGCGGGCTTTTTTGCGGTGGGCATATCGGCACACTCTGGGAAATCCGGATGACCGGGGCATCCTAAGGTTTTATTGCCTCCCTGGCAAATATCCCGCCCGTCCCGCCTCTTCAGCCATCATGCGTCGTGGCGCCGTGCCGCAACAGCACCTCACGCAAGGAGGCGGGAATGGGCGTGCCCACCCTTGCGTCCTGCCGTACGCAGATGGGGGAAAACACCGCCGCAAATACCGGGCTTCCGTCAGGCCGGGTGGCGTGCGCCCGGATATCGAATGAACGCGTGCGCAGCGCTCCTAGACTACATGCGATATGGACTACGTCTCCCGGCCAGAGCGTACCGGTAAAGTCTAAGGACATGCCCCGGCACGGCGTGCCGACCTCATGCGCCTCGCCCAAGCGCTTCCCTTCCCCGAGATGCTCTGTATACAGCCCCACCGCGCCCAACAGGTAGTCGGTAAAGCGCCCGGTATAGACCACCCCCGCCGGATCGCAATCCCCCCATCGCACCTCGCGCCGGACCACGAAGGGGTCGAGGCTCAGGACCATCTCGGTGGCTTTCATGGTTGTCCCTCGCACTCGGCAGGCATCAGCCCGGCCGCTTCGAATTCCCGCACCAGGGCCGGATATTGCTCACGCAGCCGGCCGACGTCGACGCGCCCGGTGCGCGTCATGAAACGCAGCACGAACTCCCGCGGTCCATACTGATCCATCCAGTCCCGCATGCGCTCGTACCAGTTGAAGGAAGCTTCCGACGCGCCTATCAGCTTTTGCTTTTGCGGCTGGCGCGTGGCGCAATATGAAGCCAGCGCACCAGGAATATCGCCGGGCGAACCATTCAATGCATCGGCCAGCGCGATGGCGTCCTCCATGGCGATACGCGTGCCCGACCCGATGGAAAAATGTGCGCTGCTGAGCGCGTCGCCTATCAGCACCCGGTTGCCCACGCACCAGTTGCGCGCGCGTATGACCGGGAACTGGCGCCAACTGGAATGGTTCGAGACCAATGCGTGCCCGTCCAGTTCGGGCGCGAATACCTGTTCGAACAGCTGCTGCCGCGCCTCGGCACTCATCGCCTCCATGCCCAGGTCCTGCCAACTGCGGTGATCGCATTCCGCGACGAAGGTGCTCATGGATGCCGAATAGGGGTAGTAGTGCGCCACAAAGTAACCCGCGCCGTGCTTGCGGAACACCAGGCTTGGGGATGGGAAGGCCTTTGCGACGCCATACCAGGCGAAATGGTTTGTGAGGCTGTACCGGTGCACGTCGAACCCGCACTCGTCACTGTCACGCACCCGGGAATTGATCCCGTCCGCGCCCACCACCACATCGGCATCGAGCGCCTGGAAATCATCGATCCGTTCCTGGTAGCGCACATCCACGCCCAACCGCCTGGCGTGTACGCCCAGGATGCGCAGCAGCTCGATGCGCGCAATGGCGCCGCCGCTGCCGGGGCGCTGCACCGTGACCGGCGTCTCGTTCGACACGATGACCTGCCGGTCGCTGAAGCGCATGGCGCCGGCGAGCGCGTCGAATACCCCGGGGGAGGCATCCCGCAATCGATCCAGCCCCTTGTCGGCCATGACTACGCCGAAGCCGAAGGTGGCATCGGCCGGGTTCTGTTCATACACGGTGACGGCCGCGGCCGGTTGGCGCTGTTTCAACAGGATGGCAAGAAACAGGCCCGCCGGCCCGCCTCCGATGATGGCGGCTTTCATGCGAGCTCCAGAGGTGCAATGGACAGGACGTCCATGTCGAACTGTTCGATACGGCCGCTCAACCCGCCGGTCAAGGCGCCATACCAGACGGCCGGTTTAAAGCCCAGTTCCTTACGCTCGAACCGCAGCCCAGGATTGCCCAAGATGCACAGATAGCCGTTTCCGGCGGGCTGCGTGGAATAGCCCGCGCTGCCGCGGGCGGCATCCAGCAAACCCTTGAATTCGGGCACGTCCAGTACATAGATGGCCGCCTTGTCCTGCGCCTGCCTGCCCAGCGCGGCGCCCTTGGCCCGCCACACCGGCTCGATGGAGTCAAAGCCGCCCTCCTCCAATGCCATCGCGGCTTCGAGCGTATTCTGGGCGTCCTGCGCGTCTTCCGCGCTGAAGGGCCGCACCTGCCAGGTGATTTCGATGGGATAGCCGTTGGGATCGTTGAAGTAGATGGATTCGATCACCTCGTGGCGGATCTGGTAACGCAAGGGAATCCCGACCGCCTCCACGCGAGCGCGCCATCGCAGCAGCTCGGCCTCGCTTTCGACCCGCCAGGCGGTGTGGGTAGCGCGGTCCTGGTAATGATCCGTGGGCGTCAGGCGCTCGGGACGCTGCGTGCCGATGTAGTAGAAGAAGGCGATGGTGCTGCCATTGCCGCTGTCGAAAAAGAAGTGCAGGAAATCAGGATGGTTCTGCGGGCCCCATCCCTTGGCGGAAATGGCATGCACCAGCGGCAAGCCCAGCAGGTCGCGATAGAAGCGCACGGTTTGCGCGAGCTTCCAGGTCGGCCTGGCCGTGTGGTGCACTCCGTGCAGCCGCACCTTGGGGATGGAAGAAAGTTCAGGCAAGGACGGGCTCATTTGGCGTGTTCTCCATTCGTTTGCTGGCCGCGTTCGGCCTCGAGCGTGGCGGCGATCTGGCCGCGCAACGCTTTTTTGCTCAGCTTTCCAGATGCGGAAAGGGGAAATTCGTCCACGACTTCCAGGCGTTCAGGCCACTTGAACTTCGCTAGCCCGACCTCTTGCAGATAGCCGCAGACCATGGGTAGCGTGAGCGCCGCGCCAGGGAGGCGAGCTATCACGAAGGCACAGACGCGTTCCCCGTAGACCGGATCCGGCATGGCCACCACGGCCGAGGCCAGGATGGCCGGATGCCCGTTAAGCACGTTCTCGACCTCCTCGGCGTTGATCTTTTCGCCGCCGCGGTCCACCACGTCCTTGATCCGCCCGCAGAAGTAGTAGTAGCGCCGGCCGTCGTGCACTTCGCAGCGCATCAGGTCGCCCGAGCGGTAGAAGCCGTCGGCCGTGAAACGACCGACGTCCTCCGCCTCCGACTTGTAGTAACCGCGTATGGTGTAAGGCCCCTTGAACAGCGCTTCGCCGGTTTCACCTACAGGCACTTCGGTGTCGGTGCCGGGCGTCACGATCCGGACCTCGTCGTGGCCCGAAACCGGCCGGCCGACCGAATTTTCGAGCACGTTCGCGCTGTCGCCCTCCTTGGCGAACATGATGACGCCCTCGGTCATGCCGAAGATATGGAATGCGGGCGATCCGGTGGTTCTGGCCAGGCCCGCGGCGTTGCGAGGCGTAATGAAACGGCGGCGCGCCTTTACGCTGGCGTCCGCGCGGTCCAGCTCGGGCAGGATGCGGGTCAGGATCGGGCCCGCCACGCCGAACCAGGTGGGCCGGTAAGTCCGCACCAAGCCCTGCAAGGTGGCTTCGTCCAGGCTGCGGCATACGGTGACCTGAGCGCCGCTCAACAGGAATGGACCGAAGAAGCAGCCCATGTTCAGGTTGTGCATGTAGGGCGTGGGAAAGAACAGCACGTCGTCGCTGGTGTAGCGGTTCCAGGCTGCCACCGCCCGCATGTTGTAGAGATACTCGGAATGAAAGCGCGGGATGATCTTGGGCACCCCGGTCGTACCGCCCGACAGCTGGAACACCGCCACCTGGAACGGATGCGCCTGCACTTGCGCAAGGCGCGCGCGGGCGGCTGCCAGCGGCGTGGCCGCGATCAGGCCGTCTATCGTGACGGCACATCCGCGAGCGGACCCGCGCGCCTGTACGACATGCGCCAACGTCGGCACATGCCGCTGCATCTCTTCTGCGAAGGCCACGTCGTCGAACTTCGGATCGTCGCCCTGGACAAGGTGCAGCCGTGCTTGCGCCAGGTTTCCCAGATATTCGATCTCCAGTTTGCGGAAGGCCTGCAAGGAGCAGATGGGGATGATCCCCGCCTTCAGGCAGGCGCAGAACGCCACCAGCAGTTCATGGCTGTTGCCGCACTGGAAGATTGCGCGGTCCAGCGGCCGCAGGCCCAGATCCAGCAGCGCCGCGCCCAGCCTGTCGCTGCGCTGGTCCAGCTCACGGTAGGTGTAGTGACCGTCCGGCCCTACCAGCGCCAGCCTGTCGGCGTGAACGGCAAAGGCATCGCGCAGGCCGCCCGCCAGGGTTTCCCCAGTAAGCACGCCCTGGCGCACATACTCGCGCACCCTGTCTTCATCCGGGTAACGCACGCCCAGCAGGCGCTCGGCCGGCAAGATCCTTTCCAGACTCGTCATTGATCGTTCCTCTTGCGCCCGTGGCGGGCGTGTCTACGGATTGCCCGGTCAGAAATGCGCGCGCAACCACGCTTCCAGGTGTTGGGCCGCTACCGTCCTGCCGGCGGGCTCGTCCTTGGCCAGCGCCATGCCATGGTGGTTGCCGCGCACCCGCACATGGGTCTTGGCCTGTGTACCGATCTGGCCGTGGATGGCGACGATGTCGGCCGGGAACGTGCATTGGTCTCCGGTGTACTCGATCAGCAGCGTCGGCTGCCGCACGGCCGGCAGGGTCTGCTCCAGCGCGGCATTGGACGAGAGTCCCGACCAGGTCGACAGCCAGGACTCCGGCGTTACTATCCGGGCAAAGCCCACGCTGCCCCAGTTGGACACGAAGGGATCCTTGCCCCAAAGCGAGCCGGTCTTGCGGTCCGAAGGATCCAGCGTGATATCCCAGGCCCTGGGGTCCGCATCCGTGCGCCAGACGTGAAAGATCGGCGCGAATGCGGCCTGCTGCCGGTCCAGCGGCTGCAGCGAACCGGCCTTGACCTTGCCGCGGGCATCCTGCTTGGCGGCGAGCAAGGCGCGCGCTTGCTGGTCGATGCGCCGCACACGCTCGACCTGCGCGGCACGATACTTATCGAGAAACGCCTGGTCGTACCGCGCCTGCCCCGTCCGCGCGTCATAGCCGTTCTCGGCGCTGAACGGATCCAGCGCCGGATCGGTACGCATCGGATCGGCTTCGTCAACGACCGAGGGATCCAGACCAGACATGAGCAGCCTGCCTTGCCCCGGATGCGGCGACAGCAACACCAGTCCGTCCACCACCGGCATGGCGAGTTCGTTCAGCTTGGTGGGGCGGCCGGCAGGCGTTTTGCCGATACGGGAATCCGGCGCCAAAAGGGACTGCTGGTTGTACAGCGCATACAACCCGGCGCCGCCCGAATTGCCCAGGAGGACGATGCGCTCGTAGCCAAGATCCCGCAAGTGCTGCATGCCCGCCGCCACATCGAACAAGGCGATCTCATGCTCCAGCCTGAGGTCGTTGCCGATCGAGCGCGGCCCCTGCACCCAGCAGGCGCAGCCCGCATCGAGCACCGTCGGCACCATATAGTGCGTAACGGACATCTCGCGCGGATGCATCAGGGATACGACCGTACGCTCCTTGCCTGTCGCCGTGAACAGGAAGCCCAGGGTCCGCTGGCCGTCGGCCGTGCCCAAGGCGTAAGGCACAACCTTATAGGGCCGCTGCATCAACTCGGCATCCCAGGATGCCCCCCGCATGCCTGCCGTCACTGCGGCCATCTCTTTCTCAGCCACGAGCCTCTCCAATTAATTAACACCCAGGCAATTAATTTATGAGATATTTATCTGGGTGTCAATTAATTCTCGATAAGGCCAGCGCGGCGCATAAAAAAGCGCCGGCAGACGCCAATTATTGGCGCTTGCCGGCGTGGTCTTTCCTGGCCCTCTCCGTCAGCGCTGTACCGGACGCAGATTCAAGGTACCCGCCTTCTCGCTATCCACCTTGGCGCGGCTGAACGCCATGGGGAAATACTCGCCCGTTGCCCAGTCCTTGAGCAGGTTCTGGTAATACGGGCTGCGCGGGTCGGCGGATTGTCCCGGCACGTTCTGCATGCGCGAGTTGTCCCAGTCGGCCACGTCGATCACCTGGCGGTATGACGCGCCGCTGGTCTGGCGGAAGTCGCTGGCGCGGAAGGTGGCGCGGTGCACGGTGTCGTTGTCGCCGCTGACAGGGTAGCGCGGCGTGCCGTAGGCATTGGCGGTGGCCTCGGGCAACAGGCTGGCCAGGCTGTGCTCGAACTGGATGTGATGCAGCTTGCCCCACTGCCATTGCGAGGAATCCGGTCCCAGCTTGGCGCGCAGCTTCTGCAAGCCGTCGTTCAGCGCCTGCAGCAGCAGCGCGTCACGGCCCTGCTGCGGCTGCGCACCGAAAGCGCTGTCCGGCGTGGCCAGCTTTTCCAGCGTTTTGGCGGTGGACAGACTGCCGAAGACGGCCCGGCCGTTGGCAGGCACGTAGAGTTCAGTCACGCGCTTGACGACCTCGGGCAGCCAGAACTCGTACACCGTGGCCGCGCGCGATTCCGTTCCCACCCGGGCGTCCCAGTCCTTCAGCATGCTCAAGGCCTGCGACGTCGCGGGATCGGCCGAATTCAGCGACTTCGCGTAGCCCGTCAGCGTGCGCGCCGGAATGGACAGGTTGTCGTACTGCAGCGCCTGCGAACTCTGGACCGTCTGCCCCTTGCTGTCGGCCAGCACCTCGCGTATGCGCTGCACGCGGTAGGGTTCGGCCCAGGTGCGGGCGGACATGTCCTTGTAGCGGTAGTCGGCCGGCAGGTTGTATTCGTTGGCGGTGGCGACATAGCCCTCGGGAGGGTTGTAGGCGCGGGGCAGCGCGCTGCCCGGCAGGACGCCGCGCCATTCGAACTCGCCATTGCCGGGCACGGGGAGCATGCCGGACCAGTCCGCGCGCGGGCGTATCGGCGCGATGCTGCCGCCGAACCAGCCGATGTTGCCGTCCACGTCGGCATACACCATGTTCTCGCTGGGCGTGTAGTGCTTCTCCATGCCGGCGACGAATTCGTTCCAGTTCTGCGCCTGGTTCAGCCGCAGGCTGGCCAGATAGGCCGCGGTTCCGGGGAATTCCAGGTAGGCCGCGCGCAAGGCATAGGCCTTGCGCTTCACCGGATCCACGTAGATCACGGGGCCGTGGCGGGTGAACTTCAGCTGGCGCGTTGCCGCTGCCTGTCCGCGCACGGGGATCGACTCATCCACCTGGCGCATCTTTTCCCAGCGGCCGTTGTAGCGGTATTCGTCCGGCCTGGCTGGATTGGTGTCGTAGACGTACAGGTCTTCTTCGTCGCCAAAGGCGAAGATCGTCAGCCCGAAAGCGATGCGGTCGTTGTGGCCCATGGACACGCCGGGCAGCGCGGGCTCGCCCGCGCCGATCACGTTCCAGCCCGGCGCGTTCAGGTGCACCATGTAGCGCAGCGACGGCATGGTGATGGACCGGTGCGGATCGCCCGCGAGGATGGGCTTGCCGCTGGCCGTATGCTGGCCGGCTATGGTCCAGTTGTTGCTCTCGTAGCGGGTCGCCATGGGGTCGAACGCCGGATCCAGCGACGCCAGCAGATTCGCGGACAATTCCTGCGCAAGTTTTTCGCGCTCGGCGGCCGCGAGCGGGCTGCGCGGGAAGTCGGCGGCGACGAATTTCTGGCCGTTGCGCGCCAGGTTGTAGTCGCCCAGGACCTTGCTGTCGACGTCGCGCACGTCCAGTCCGGCAGGCACCTGCAGCGCCAAGGGCGGCTCGAAGGTGCTGAGTCCCTGCACGGCGTTCAGGCCCAGCGCCGCGACGCGTTGCGCCATCCGCACCTCTTCGTTGAGATTGCGGGTCAGGCCATAGATGCGGATGAGCGAGGTCTCGGGGCTCCAATAGCCGGGCTCGGTGCCGGTCAGCTTGAATTCCGGCGGCATCTGATCGGGATTCGCCTTGACCCAATCGATGTAGGCATTGATGCCCGCCGCGAAGGACGTGAGGATCGCCTTGCCCTGCGGGTGGTAGCTGGCGAATTCGGCCTGCATGTCGCCGCGGTACAGGAACAGGCGAGCCGCGCGGTCCTGCTCGACAAAGCGCGGACCGAATTGTTCGGCCATCTTGCCCTCGCCCTGGCGGCGCCAGAGGTCCAGTTGCCAGAGGCGGTCGCGCGCCGCGTTGAAGCCTTGGGCGAAGAACAGGTCATCCTGGTTCTGCGCGTAGATGTGGGACACGCCGTGGCGGTCGCGCACGATCTCCACTGGCTGGGACAGCCCCTTCATATCGACGGTTTCTTTCTTGCCTCCGGGCGACGCGCAGCCTGCCAGCACTGCAATCAGCCCGCTCGCCAGGAATGCCGCGGCCCTGCGATTGAACGTACGCATTGACTCCTCCTCGGGTTTATTTGTCTTCTATGTGCCTGCCGGCATCGAGGGGGCCATGCCGCCCGACGCGACAGCTAGCAATATGTACAGCGAAATTCCAAAGGCGGCGAACGCTGTTTCATTTGAACAGGCTTGCCAGAATCGGTAACGTCTGCGCCAGGTCCGTGTTGAAGCCCGATGGCAGAGCGGCACGCCTCTTGCGCAAGCATGCTTTCAAGCCTAAATTGATCTGGTCGCCTGGCGCTTGGCCATTGCAAGCGAACTGCGCGCATGGCGTTCTGGTTGTTTTTCTGTCTTTTGTTCCACCAAGGAGCGATATGATGAAAGTGAAACACCTGTTAGGCCCGGCAGCCCTCGCGCTGTCACTGCTGGTCGCCGCGCCGGTGGTAGCGGCGCCTACCGACCCGGCGCCCATCATCACCGGCAAGCAATGGTCGGAGTCCGACGCGAATCTGAAGAAGGCCTACCTGCTGGGCATGGCGAACCTCATCCAGGTGGAGCAGGCCTATCAGCAGCGCCGCGCGCCGGCGGACAACCAGACGCTGATCCCGCGTTTCGCCAAGGGTTTGCAGAGCCATACGCTCGATTCGGTGCGCGAACGGCTGGATAGCTGGTACGCGGCCAATCCGACCCGGATGGACCGCCCCGTGGTCGAAACGCTCTGGTTCGAAATCGTCGCGCCCGCGGCGCCGGCCACGCCGGCCGCTCCCGCCAAGCGCGCCCGCTAGGAGTCAACCATGAAAGTCATCCGATCGATCGCCATAGGCCTCATGATGGGGTCGCTGGTAGCCTGCACCAACATGAGTTCCAAGCAGCAAGGCACCCTGTCGGGCGCGGCCATCGGCGCCGCTGCCGGCGCGGGCATTGCCGCCATCGCGGGCGGCAGCGGCTGGACTGGGGCCGCCATCGGCGCCGCAGCCGGCGGCATTGCCGGCAATATCTACGGCGACAAGCACTAAGCCTCTGCCCTTGCGCAATGGCCAGTCCCGGGCCGCGGCCCGGGACTGCGGCTACAGATTGCCGGTGGACTTGCCGATCCGCCAGTACACGCCTCCTCCCGTCATGCCGCCGTCGACCGGCAGGTCCGCGCCGGTGATGAACGAAGCCTCGGGCCCCAACAGGAACATTACCGCCGCCGCGATCTCGTCGGCATCCGCGCCGCGCGACAGCGGCGTGGCGTCGCGGTTGCCTTCATAGAACAGGCGCGCCCGGCCGGCGTCATGCACGGCATTGGGCTGCATGATCATCGGAGTTTCCACCAGGCCGGGGCATACGGTGTTGACGCGTATGCCCCGCCCCGCCAGTTCCAGCGATGCCGCCCGCGTCAGGCCGCGCAGGGCCCACTTGCTGGCGGTGTAGGCTGCGCTGAAGTAGCCGGTAAGCCCCGCCGTCGACGACGTATTGACGATGGCCGCGCCCTGCGGCATCAGTGCGGCCAGGTTGCGGATGGCGAGGAATGGCCCGTCCAGATTGATGTCCAGCAGGCGCCGCCATTCCGCGTGCGTGGTCTCGGTCACGGTTTTGCGCAGGGTCACGCCGGCGTTGTTGACCAGGCCGTAGAGCGGCACGCCCGCAGCCGAAATCTCGTCGGCCAACGCCAGCCAATCGGATTCGCGGGCCACGTCCGCGACCCGGATGCGCAGCCGTTCGGCATCCGCGCCCGCCGCCGCGCGCAACTCCGCCCAGGTCGCATCGCTTTCGGGCAAGACGTCCAGCGCGTAGACGGTTGCGCCGGCCTGCAACAGGCGCAGCGCCTCGGCCGCGCCCTGCCCTCTGGCCGCGCCCGTCACGACGGCCGCCTTGCCGTTCCACCACGATGCCACGTCCTTGTCGTCGCTCATGTCTTGGACACTCCGCCGTCGACCATCAGCACGTGACCAGTGACATAGCCGGATGCCTGCGAAGCCAGATACAGCGCCGCGTCGGCGATCTCGGACGGCTGGCCCACGCGGCGCGCCGGCAGGCGTTCCACGTATTCGGCAAAGGTGGCGGCGTCGGCGTGCATCCAGCTGCTCATCGGCGTTTCGATGAAGCCGGGCGCAATGGCGTTGACGCGCAGCCCCTTGGGGCTCCACTCCAGCGCCAGGCATTGGGTCAGATGGGCCACGCCGGCCTTGGCAGCCGCATAGTCGGCGCAGTTCGGGCGCGGCTTGACGCCGGCATAGCTGGACAGGTTGATGATGGCGCCGCTGCCTTGCGCGATCATGTGGCGCGCAGCCGCCTGCGCGCCGAAGAACGTGCCTTTCAGGTTGATGTCCATGGTGCGTTGCCATGCGGCTTCGTCCAGGTCCAGGGCGGGCATGCGGGCCATGAAGCCGGCGTTGTTGACCCACACGTCCAGCGCGCCGTACTGGGCAGCCACCGCGTCGGCCAGTGCGCGTACCGCCTGCGCTTGCGTGACGTCCAGTTGGCGGCAATCCGCGTCCACGCCGGACAGCGCCTCAAGGTCCAGGTCGGTGGCGACCACGGTCGCGCCCTGCTGGCGGAACGCCGCCGCCATGGCGCGTCCAATACCGCCCCCGGCCCCCGTGACAACCGCGATTTTCCCTGCCAGATCCGGATAGTTCATTTTGCTCATGTGATGATGAAAAAATTGGAGTTCAGTTGAATGCCGCGCGCTTGGCGGCCTTGTTGACTGCGGTGTTGCCGGCTTCCTCGCCCGGCAGGCGGATGTCGTTCAGGTCCATGCCCGCCGTCTCCTTGATGAGGAAGGCGCCGGCAAACGCCATCAGCCCCAGCGCCCCCACGTAGGCCGTGTAGACCCAATCCAGCCCTTGGGCGCCCAGCCAGGCATTGATGTAGGGCGCGGTGCCGCCAAAGATCGCGACCGACAGCGAAGAGATGAAGCCCACGCCCATGGCGCGCGCGCCGGTCGGCACCTGTTCGGCCACCACGGCGGGGAAGATCGCCGCCAGCAGCGCCCAGACCAGGAGGCCTATCAGCTGCCCCACGAACAGCGTCCAGGGCTGGTCGGTCACGATGTGCGATACCGGGAACACCGCCAGCGCCACGCCCAGGCCGAAGGCCATCACCATGGGCTTGCGGCCGTAGCGGTCCGCCAGCCAGCCGCAGACCGGCAGCCACAACAGGCACACCAACTGCGCGATCAGGCTGGCCGTGTAGGCGCCCGCCGGATCCATGCCCTTGGTCGCGATGGCCGTGGCCGGCGCGAAGGTGACCCAGGTGTAATACGTGGCGTTGGACGCCGCGGCGATCATCACGATGTTGCGGGCGATCTTCAAGGCCTGCCGTGCCGACACCTTCTGCGTGCCGCCCTGCTCCGCGCTGTGTTCGAAGACCTCGCTTTCGCTTGCGCTGCGGCGCAGGAACAGCGCGTAGACGCCCAGCAGCGCCCCCACGCCAAAGCCCACGCGCCAGCCCCAGGCTTCCATCGCGGGCTTGCCCAGCCAGGACGTCAGCAACGCCGCCAGCGCGGTCGCGGCCATGACGCCGATGGTCACGCTGACGAACACCGAACTCGACCACAGCCCGCGCCGCGCGGGCGGCGCGATTTCGGCAACATAGGTATAGGCCACCCCGGACTCGCCGCCATGCGCCAATCCCTGCATCAGGCGACAAATGAAGAGCAATACCGAAGCCAGCACCCCGGCCTGCTCATAGGTGGGCAGCAGCGCGATTGCCAGGCTGGTCAGGGCCAGCAGGCACATGGTCAGAACCAGCGTGAACTTGCGGCCGTAGCGGTCGCCGATGCGGCCAAACAGCCAGCCGCCGATCGGCCGCGCCAGGAATCCGCCCGCGAACACGGCCAGCGTGGCCAGCAGCGCCGAACCGCGGTCGGACGGGTCGAACAGGTTCATGGCCAGATAGGCCGAGAACGTGCCGTACAAGGTCCAGTCGAACCATTCCAGGGCATTGCCCACGGCCGCCGCGCGCAGCGAAGCGTGGCGGCGTTGGCGGTCCTGTGTCTCCATCATTATTGTCGTCGTCATTTTTTTATCCGTGCTGGTCTTGGCCGAGGTGCCGCGCGAACCAATTGGCCGCGGCGTTGCTGGTGCGTTCGAAATGTTCCGTGTAGACCGAGTAATGGCCGCCGGGCAGCAGCAGCAACTCCTTGGGCTGATGCGCCGCGTTGAAAGCGTCCTGCTGCAGATCGGCAGGCGTCAGGCCGTCGCCGGTGGCGATGATCATCAGGAGCGGCGTAGGCGCGATGCGGCGCACGTACATGCCGGGCTCATAGGCGCGGGCCAATTCCAGCGACCGCAACGTGACCTCATTGACCCAGCTTGGGCAGCGGCGCGCTTCGCCCGTCATGTAGTTGTAGGAGTCCGGGCCCGGATAGGCGACTGGCGCGTCGGGATCGGCATCGACCATGCGCAGCATCGCAGGCGGCTGGCCCGCGTCGCGTGCCTCGCGGTCGGCTTCGAACGCGGCCTGCAGCGCCTGCGCCTTGTCGTAGCGCACGCGCCGTTGGGCCGCGGAGAAACCGCTGGTGGTCGGAACCTGGCTGACCACGCACTTGACGCGGCGGTCGATGGCGGCCACCGTCAGCGCGTGGCCGCCGCTGTAGCTGCTGCCCCAGATGCCGATGCGCTCGCGGTCGACTTCCGGACGTTGGCGCAGATAGGAAATTGCCGAACGGAAATCCTGGATCTGCCGCTGCGGATCGATCTCCTGGCGCGGCATGCCCTCGCTGCGGCCGAGATTGCGGAAGTCGAAGGTCAGCGCGGCCAGGCCCCGGGCCACCACAGCGGCCGCGTACTCTTCCAGGTCCCCGCCGGCGACCATGGACCAGCCGTGCGCGAGCGCGACCGCGCCGACCGGGCCGCTGGCCTGCTCGGGCCGGTAGAAGGTACCGCGCACCAGATCCCCTTCGACCAGGAATTCAATCGGTTCTGCCGATCCTTTTGGACCTGATCGTTCTGGCATAGATGAACTCATGCCTGTCTCCTTATCGCTCATCAATGAGCTAAGCTTGTGTGAACAGGTCGAATTCTGCCCATCGGGCCTGGCGCGAACAAGCGCTATTATTCAAGCCATCAATCGTTAATCCCGATTGATATAAGAACGACTACTACGCGCACGGAAGGTGCCCCGGAGCCATGGATCTACGCCAATTCGATTGTTTTCTGGCCGTTGCGGACAAGCTGCATTTCGGCCGCGCGGCGGAAGCGCTGCACATGAGCCAGTCATCCGTATCGGAAGCGGTCAAGGCGTTGGAAAAGACGCTGGGCGCCCCCTTGTTCGAGCGCAGCAGCCGCCGCGTCGCGCTTACGCCGTTGGGCGAAACCCTGAAGCTGGGCGCGGGACCGGCCGTGGTCATGCTGAAAGCCGCGCTGGACGACTGCAAGCGCCAGGCCGCGGGCAAGCCGCGCCATCTGCGCATCGGCTTCCTGGGCGGCGGTTTCTACGAGCTATACCGCCCGCTGGTCTCGGAATTCAAGGCCGCGCATCCCAACGTGGAGCTGGAGTTCGTGGAACTGACCTACGTCACCCACTACGCGGCGGTGGCCGACGGCTCGGTCGACATTGCGTTCTGCCGTTTGCCGCTGGGCGCGGACGGCCTGTGCCATGGGCCCATCGTGTTGCGGGACCAGCGCATGCTGTGCGTCCCGCTTGATCACCCGTTTGCCGCGGCGACCCTGCTGGACCCCGAGCTGCTGGCCGAGGAACGGCTGGTGCGCATGGTGCCGGGATCGGTCAACCAGGAATGGCAGGACTACCACTTTCCGCGCCACACGCCCAAGGGCAAGCCCATCGGCGACGGCCCGGTGGTGCGCACGATCCGCGAGGGCATCGCGGCCGTGAACACGCGCGAAGGCCTGCTGATGCTGACCAAGCGCGCCGCCAGTTATTACGCGACGCCCGAGATCGCATTCGTCGAGATCGACCTGCCCGCCATGCCTTCTGCCCTGGTCAGGCGGGTGGACGACCACCGGCCCATTCTCCAGGAACTGGAAGCCTTGCTGCTGCGCATCGCCGAGCGGCATGGCGTGGCGGCTTGATCCGGGCCGCGAGGCCCGGGCCTCCGCTTATATCGAAGCGGATCAGCGCTGCGAATCCAGGACTTCGTTGTTCTTCACCACTTCCTGCGCCTTGGAGTAGCTTTCGATCAGCAACTGGTAGGCCGGGAACACCTTGGTGTAGACCTCGGCCCACTGCATGGCGTCTTCGCGGTTCCAGGTCTTCTGCAGTTCCGAGGCCACGGCGGCAGTGTCCATCGGCACCACGCCGGCCTGCACCACGCGCGCCAGCGTGATTTCCTGGGCCATCTTGGTGTACGTGCCAGAGGCGTCGATCACCGCGAACACCTTGTAGCCGTCGGCGACGGCGCTGATGGCCGGGAACGCCATGCACACGCTGGTGATGGTGCCGGCGATGATGAGCGTCTTGCGGCCGGTGGCCTTCACGGCGGCAACGAATTCGGGGTTGTCCCAGGCGTTGATCTCGCCCTTGCGCGCAATGTATTGCGCATGCGGGGCGTTGGCGTGGATCTCGGGAATCAGCGGACCATTCGGGCCTTGCGGCACGGAAGCCGTGGTGATGACGGGCATCTTGGCCAGCGTGGCCATCGACGCCAAGGCGCCAGCGCGGGCACGCAGCTCCGGCATAGGCATGTCGCCCACGGTCTGGAACAGGCCGCTCTGATGATCGATCAGCAGCATGACGGCGTCGTCGGCGTCGATAACAGGACGTTGGCCGTTGAAGTTGGCGGGTGCGGACATGGTGTACTCCTAATTTGAAAGGTCGACGGCTTGTGGCCGAATCAGAAGCCTTATGGCTGCACAAATATTAAAAATAGAACAAAATTGTCGGAAGACCGATTTTTTGCTTTCAGCGTTCTATTTTTTGAACCAAAGGGATGCCCATGCAGGATCTCAACGACCTTTTCTATTTCGTGCAGACCGTCGAGCACCAGGGCTTTGCCCCCGCGGGACGTGCGCTGGGCATGCCCAAGTCCCGCCTCAGCCGCAGGCTGGCCCTGCTGGAAGAGCGCCTCGGCGTGCGCCTCATCCAGCGCTCGACCCGGCATTTCATGGTCACGGACATAGGCCAGACCTACTACGAGCGCTGCAAGGCCATGCTGGCCGAAGCGGAAGCCGCGCAGGAAGTGATCGACGCGGCCCAGGTCGAGCCGCGCGGCGTGGTCAAGCTGACCTGCCCGATCGCCCTGCTGCATACCCATGTGGGCGGCATGCTCGCCGACTTCATGATCAAGTACCCGCGCGTGGTCATACAGTTGGAGGCCACCAACCGCCGGGTCGACGTGCTGGGTGAAGCCGTGGACGTGGCGATCCGCGTCCGCCCGCCTCCGCTGGAAGACAGCGAACTGGTCATGCGCGTGCTGTCGGACCGCGGCCAGAGCCTGATCGCCAGCCCGGGCCTGACGGCCCAATGCGGCCAGCCCGCAACCCCGGACGACCTGGGCGCCTGGCCCAGCCTGGCGCTGGGCTCGCCCAACCAGGCCTATCGCCTGGAGCTGTACAAGCAGGACGGCCAGCAGGCCACCGTCTCGCTTGCCCCCAGGATGATCACCACCGACATGATCGCCTTGCGCAACGCGGCGGTGGCCGGCGTGGGCGTCGTGCAACTGCCCACCATGATGGTGCGCGAACAGCTGCAGGCGGGACAGCTGGTCCGGCTGCTGCCTGACTGGGCCCCGCGCCGCGAGCTGATACATGCGGTGTTCCCGTCGCGGCGCGGCCTGCTGTCGTCGGTCAGGGCCTTGGTGGATTATCTGGCGGAGCGCTTCGGGAAGTTGCAGGAAGACTAGCCCAGCGTTCCGTTTTCAGGACAGCCAGGGCTAAAAATGGCGACTACCGACGCCATTGTCCTTAATCTATCTTGCCGCCTGGTCACTTCTACCGCTGTCGACGCTTGCACGCGTCGGCTGCAGCCCAGGCAACTTGAACTTCCACAGACTCGCAATCCTCCCGCTGGCCGCGCTGGCAATCGGCGCCGCGCAGGCCGCCGGGTCCGCGCTGCCGCCCATCGATCCCTGGCGTTATACCGAGGACTACAGCTACCTGGACGACCCGACCAAGCGCACGGGCGCCTGGGGCGAAGCCGGCAAGTGGATCCGGCTGGGCGATTCCTCCGCGCTGACCCTGGGCGCCGAGCTGCGCGCCCGCTATGAGCGCTACCGCAACAACGAATTCGGCGACGCGGCCGTACCCGACGAGGGTTACCAGCTGTACCGTTTCCTGCCCTATGCCGACCTGCAGCTGGGCCGGCAGGTGCGCGCCTTCGGCCAGTTGAACCTGACCCATGCCGAACGCGACACCGGCTCCATCGGACCGCCCGACGACACCGGCAGCGACGTGCTGCAGGCTTTCGTCGACGTCTCCCTTGCCGGCGCTGCGGGCACCTGGACCGCGCGCGCGGGCCGCCAGGTCATGGCCTATGGCAGCGAACGGCTGATCTCGGCGCGCTACGGTCCCAACGTGCTGCGCTCGTTCGACGGCGGCGCGCTCAGTTGGCAGAGCCAGGAACTGCGCGTGGACGGTTTCCTGGTGCGCCCGGTGCGCAACGATCCGGACGATTTCAGCGACCGCGCCGACTCCCAGCGCCGGCTCGGCGGCCTCTACGGCACCTGGTCCGCGCCCGGCGGCCTGGGCGACACCGGCCTGGATGCCTACCTGCTGTCGCTGTCCAGCGACTCGGCCACCTACAACCAGGGCAGCGGCCCCGAAACCCGCAACGCGCTGGGCGCGCGCCACTTCGGCCAGCACGCCTCCTGGCGCTGGGACCTGGAAGCGGTCTACCAATACGGCAGCTTCGCCGGCGCGCCGGCGCGCGCCTGGTCGCTCGCCAGCGACGTGAGCTACACCTTCCGCGGCACGCCATTGCAGCCGCGCGTAGGCCTGAAGGCCAACATCATCAGCGGCGACCGCAATCCGGACGATCCCAAGCTCCAGACCTTCGCCGTCTTCTTTCCCAAGGGCAAGTACTTCGGCGAAGCGGGCCTGATCGGCCCTTCCAACCTCATCAATCTGCATCCCTCGCTCACGCTGGACCTGGGTTCCGGCTGGACGCTGGGAACCGCGGCGGTCTTCTACTGGCGCCAGAGCCTGCAGGACGGCGTGTACGGCGTGGCCGGCAATCTGCTGCGCCCGGCCGGCGCCAGCCGCGCGCGCTACATCGGCACGCAGGCCGACGTGGTGCTGGGCTGGGAAGTGTCGCGCCACCTGAGTTTCGAAGCCGCCTACTCGGTGTTCCGGCCCGGAAGCTTCATCCGCGATACGGGGCGCGCCGAAACCGTCCATTTTTTTGGCCTGGAAGCGCTATGGCGCTACTGACCCCCCTCGATGACCGGAGACTACACATGAGAAGAACCACGGCGCTCGTCCTCGCATTGGCAGCCGCGCTGCCCTGCGCCGCCCACAGCCGCGACGCCGACCTGGTGCTGCGCAACGGCCAGATCATCACCATGGATCCCGCCGCGCCGCGCGCCACTGCACTCGCGATCCAGGGCGAACGCATCGTGGCGGTGGGCGGGGACGGCGATGTCGAGCAACACGTCGGACCGGCCACGCGCCAGTTGGACCTGCAGGGCCGCACGGTGATACCCGGCCTCATCGACACGCATATCCACGCCATCCGCGGCGGCCAGACCTATGCGTTCGAAACCTACTGGTACGACGCGCCCAGCCTGGCAGACGCGCTGGGTCGGTTAACCCGCGACGCCGCGCAACGCCCGCGCGACCATTGGGTCGCGGTGGTCGGATCCTGGCATCCGCGGCAATTTCGCGAGCGCCGCGCGCCCACCCGCGCCGACCTGGACCAGGCGGTCCCCGGGCATCCCGCCTATGTCCAATACCTGTACGACTACGCCCTGCTCAACAGCCGCGGCATCGAAGCCCTGGGCCTGGACGGCCCGCAGCCGCCGGAACTGCACGGCATCACGGTCGAGCGCGACGCGCAGGGCCGCGCCACCGGCAGGCTGCTGGGCGGCATCGGCCCGTTCAACGCGCTGTTCGCCCGCCTGAGCCATACCGCCGACCGCCCCGCCGGGCTGCAAGCCTTTCTGCGCGCCATGAACGCGCGCGGGCTGACGGGCTTCATCGATCCGTCGGCCGGCGGCGCTGAAGCCTACGAGCCGCTCTACGCGCTGCGCGACCGTGGCGAACTGACCGTGCGCGCGGGTTACCGGATCTCGGCCATGCGCGCGGGCGGCGAGGCGCAATGGTTCCGCGACATCATGGTCTTCCGTCCGCCGCGCCATGACGACGGCAAGCTCGCGTTCCTGGGATTGGGTGAAAACCTGGTATCCGCCATGAACGACGGCGTGCGCATGGGCCCGGGATTCAACCCGCCGGCCGAAGCGCGCCAGGAACTCGCCCGCATCGCCCGCTACGCGGCCGAACGCCGCATCCCGCTGGAGATCCACGCCTACACCGACGATGCCGCCAGCGCCATCCTCGACGTGTTCGAGGAAGTCGGCCGCGACCACGACCTGCGCCCGCTGCGCTGGTCCATCGCCCACCTGAACACCGGCTCGCGCCGCACGCTGGAACGCATGGCGCGTTTGGGGCTGGCCTATACGGTGCAGATGGGTCCGTACTTCGAGGGCGAGGCGATACGCGAGGCCAATCCCAAGGGGGCGGAGCAGGATTCGCCGCCGGTGCGCACGGCGCTGGACCTGGGTCTGCCGGTCGCGGGCGGCACCGATTCGACCCGCATCGGCGTGGCTGGCGTCTGGCAGGCCGTGGAGTACCACGTGCAGGGACGCGCCATCGGCGCCACCGTGCTGCGCGAGCCCGGCGCCTTGCTCACGCGGGAGGAAGCGCTGGCGCTCTACACGCGCCAGGCCGCCTGGCTGGCATTCGACGAAGACGACCGCGGGCAACTGAACGCCGGCAAGCTGGCCGACCTGGCGGTGCTGGACCAGCCCTACCTGACGATGCCGGCGGACCAGATCCACGCCATCAATTCGGTGCTCACGCTGCTGGGCGGCAAGCCGGTGCATGATTCCGGGGTGTTGCCGGCGGCGCCTGCCAAGGCGGTCCAATAAAAAATTGCGGCCCCGCACTGAGCGGGGCCGCAGCGCATCACGCTCAGAACGAGTGGCTGATCCCGACCTGGAAGCCCTTCGAGTTCGCGCCCGGCACGCCTTCCGGCGCGACGTCCCCGGTCACGAAGGCGGCATTGCCCTCGTTCTTGATGAAGGACGCCGCCGTGTACAGCACCGTGCGCTTGCTGAGCGCGTAGGTGTAGCCCAGCGCAAACTGCTGGGCGTCGTCGCCTTCGTACTGCCCGCTCTGGGTGGAACGGGAGTACGACAGCTTCACGTGGCCGCCGCCCACAGGCACCGACGCGCCCGCCAGGGCCACGTGCTGCTTGTCCGACCCGATCTTCTGCCGCAGGTAGTTGGCAAACAGCTTCACCACGCGGAAGTCATAGCTGGCGCCCAGGGTCGCGGTTTCGTAGTGCTCGCCGCCGCCCATGGAGGTCCTGCCGTACGCGGCGGCGACGTTGAGCGGACCAGACTGGTAGCCCAGACGCCCGCCGGCATAGTCGGCGCCGCGCAGGTCTTCTTCGCGCGCATAGTTCAGCTGCCCATAGATCCCGCCGAGTTTCTTCGGCAGGAAGTACGCCACCATGTTGCTGGCGCGCGAGAGCGTGGTGGCGCCCTCCATCCCCAAGGGCCAGCCCTTGATGATGTTGCTGCTGCCGCCCACGCCCACGGTGCCGAAGGGCGAGAACGAGGACACGTTCCAGAACGCCGCGGTGTAGTCCCGCCCCAACCGCAGCTCACCATAGCGCTCGTTGCTGAGGCTGATGGTCGAGCGCCGCGTCCAGTTCAGGCCCTGCGGCCCGCCGCTATTCGGCAGGATCGGCGCTTCCAGCCAGAATCCCACCGAGTTGCCGTTGCCCAGGTTCTCGGTGCCGCGCATGCCGATGCGGCTGGGCAGCATGTAGCCGCCCTGATCCATGCCGATCTTGGACGTGCTGCCCGCGGTGGCGCTGGTCACGTTCAAGTCGATGTGGCCGAACAGCGTCAGCGACGACGATTGCGCCAGCGCCGGCCCTGCCAGCGCACAGGCTCCCAACAGCCCGATTCCTCTAATTATTGACATATTCCCCCCAGCCCCCCGGCTCAATTGCCGACACGTATGCCGGCGCCGCGGATCAGGCTGCCGGTGCTTTCCATTTCCCGGCCGATCAGCTCGGCGAATTGCTGCTGCGGCATGGGCGCGGGCTCAGCCCCCAGGTTGTCGAAGCGCTCGCGCGTGGCGTCCGAGCGGAGCGCCTGTTCGGTGCCGGCATGCAGCTTGGCCAGGACCGCCGGCGGCGTCGCGGCCGGCACGAACATGGCCACCCAGAACAGCTGGTCCACGTCGCGGTAGCCAGCCTCTGCCGTCGTGGGGACGTCCGGCAGCGCGGGCGAACGGTGGTCGGCGCTGATCGCCAGCGCGGTCAGCTTGCCGGCCTTGACCATGGGCAGCGCCAGCGGCAGCGGCAGGAAGAACCAGTCGACCCGCCCGGCGATCACATCGTTGACCGCCTCCGGCGTGCCGCGGTACGGCACGTGGATGGCCTGGATGCCGGTCGCGGCCCTGAACTTTTCGCCCGCGATGTGCGCGCCGCTGCCGCTGCCGGACGAGCCGTAGGTGTATTGGTCGGGTTCGGCGCGGGCGCGCTCCACCAGATCCTTCAGCGACTTGAAGTTGCGCGCGTTCGACGCCACGATCACGTTCGGCATCGAGGCCAGCATGGTCACGGGCGTGAAGTCCTTGAGGGTGTCGTACTTGAGGTTGGCGTAGAGCGACTGGTTGGCCACGTGGGCGGCGGAATGCACCAGCACCGTGTAGCCATCGGCCGCGGCGCCCGCCACCATGGTGGCGCCCAACACGCCGCCTGCGCCCGGCCGGTTCTCCACCACCACCGGCTGACCGAGCGTCTTCTCCAGCTGCTCGGCCACCGTCCTGCCGATGACGTCGGTGGTCGACCCCGCCGTGAACGGCACCACCATTCTGATGGGACGCGCCGGATAGTCCGGCTGGGCCTGCAACGTGGCGCTAAGCCCCACGACGCCGGCCAGGGCCGTCGCGTATTGAAGAAAATGTCTGCGGTGCAGTGTCATGGTTTGTCTCCTTTTATGCTTCTGCTGCGCGAAAAAAAGCCGATCGCCCATGACGGACAGGCGATCGGCCGGATAAAGCGGGTCGCGGATCAGGGCGCGAGGACGGGCCGGTCCTGCGCGCCTTCCAGCACCTTGATGTAGGCCTCGCGGGCTTGCGCCAGCGGCACCACGGCGGCCGGACTGACCGGGAAGGACTGCAGGCTGCCGTCCTCGAAGCCGGGCAACAGCTCGCGGAACACCGCCGCGCAGCGGGCCGAGTCCAGCTTCAGGCTGTCCACGCCGATCAGTTGGAGGTCGCGGCGGTAGAAGGCCTGGATGTCGAAGGGCACGTTGCGGTCTGGCGTGGAAATGACGATTTGCCGGCCGCCCACCTTCAGCGATTCCAGCGCCGCGGCGAAGTACGGCGAGCCCACCGTGTTGTAGGCAATGTCCGCGCCCGTCTGGCTGGTCAGCTCCATGACACGCTGGGCGATCCCGTCGCGGCTGCCATCGATGACCGACACGCCTGAAACCGCATGGCCGACGTAGCCTTCGCCGCCGCGCTCCACCCCGATCACCCGGGCGCCGGCGCGGCTGGCCAGCTGGATGGCGGCCTGCCCGACCTTGCCGTTCGAGCCGAACACCACCACCGTCTGGCCCGGGCCAGACAGGCCGGCGCGGCGCAGCCCTTCATAGGCGGTGACAAACGGCACGCCCGCCATGGCGGCGCTGGCCGCGGCGATGTGGGCAGGCCTGCGCACCAAGGCGGCCACAGGCAGCACCAGGTAGCGCGCGTGGGTCCCGTCGCGCGTAATGCCCAGGTCGCCGCCCGTGCCCCACACCTCCTGCCCCATCCATTCCGCGGGTCCGGCTATCACCTTGCCCGCGTAGTCGCGTCCGGGCGTGCGCGGCCAGATCGCGTAAGGCATCATGCCCATCGCCGCCTTGACGTCGCTGGGATTGATCCCGGCCGCGCTGACTTCGACCACGGCATGGCCTTCCGGCGCCTGCGGCACGGAGATGTCGACCAGGGCCGGCCGCAGCTCGGCGACGGTGGAAACGCGTTCGATCACGCGCAGGGCTTGGATTTTCTTGCTCATGTCTGTCTCTGGTTCTGGTTGTTGCGGGCAAAGGCTGCCCAAGGCGCGGCAAGCCGCGCCGGGATTGAGGTCGAAAGCGGGGAAAGCCGGATCAGGAAAGCGGCGGCTTGGGCATGCGCGTTTCGCCCGGCTCGAGCTTGAGCTCCACGTCCAGGCGGTAGGTGCCGTCGCCCGTCGCTTCGAACTTCCGCAGCAGCGACCCCACCGCGCCGAATGCCGCATCGCTATACGCGTAGGCGTCGTTGGCGTCGAAGATCTGGGTGGTCAACACCTTGTGGCCGGGCGCCGAGGCGATGAAGTGCAGGTGCGCGGGCCGCATGTGGTTGCGCTGCTGCAGCGCCAGCAGGTCGCCGCAGGGGCCGTCGATGGGCACGCCGTAGCCGGCGGGCTTGACGCTGTCGAACCAGAAGCGGCCGTCCGCGTCAGTCATGAACACGGCCCGCAGGTTCATGTCTTCCTGCTCGGGATCCTGGTTTTCGTACAGGCCGCTGGGCGCGGCCTGCCAGGTTTCCAGGCGCGCGCCGGCCAGCGGCTGGCCATCCAGCGTGCAGATGCGCCCCGTCACCAGCAGCCGATCGCCAGTCGTATCCTCGGTGGCGATCTTGGAACCGTTTTCGAGTACGGGCTGGTTGGCGCGCCAGAACGGCCCGATCAGCGCGGGCTCCGTGCCGCCGGCCTCCAGCACGCCCTCGGCGTCCATCAACAGGACCAGCGTGGCCACGCCCAGGATGTCGGCCAGCAGGATGCCTTCGTGCCGCAGCGGATTGGTGGCCTGGCCCACTCGCACCATGAAGTCCAGGCCCTGGTGCAGTTCCTCGTAGCTCAGTTTCACGTCCGCCGCAAACGCGTGCAGGTGGCGGATCAGGGAATCAAGAACCTCGCGGGTGCGCGGATCCGTGGCCTGGTTGGCCGCAAGAACGGCTTGCAGCAATGCTTGCGGCGTGGCGGGTATGGCGCGCTGTTCGCCGGCGGCGCGCGTGTCCGCGCAGGAATTGGCATGACTCATAAACATTCAACCCTGTAGTCTGACTAATGAAATTTGCGTGCCGCGCTTCAGTCGGCGCTTATTCCCGCCTGGGCCGCCACGGCAGCCCATTGCGGGACCTCCTGCGCCACCCTGGCCTTCAGCGCCGCTGAAGAACTGGCGATGACGCGAAATCCGAGCCCGTCGAGCTGCCTGCGCACCGGCTCCTTGCCCAGCGCTTCGGCCACCGCCTTGTTGATGCGTTCGACCGTGGTGGCCGGCGTGCCCGCCGGGGCGAACAGCGCCTGCATGGTTTCCGAGCGGAAATCGGCGAAGCCGGCTTGCGCGATCGTCGGCACGCCGGAAAGCGCCGGCCAGCGCTCTTCCCCGCCCACGGCCAAGGCCCTGAGCCGGCCGTCGGCGAGAAACGCCTGCGCCGCGGGCAGCGCGGCAAAGGCGCAGTCGACCTGGCCTCCCAGCGCCGCCAGCACTGCGGGCGCCGCGCCCGAGTACGGGACGTGCAAAGCCTTGACACCCGCGCGCCGCCACAGCAGTTCGGCAGCCAGATGCACGCTGTTGCCGTTGCCCGGCGTGGCGTACGTGAGCGTGCCGGGATCCCGGGCGGCAGCGTCCAGCAGATCCTTGAGCGTGGCCATGCGGCTTTCGGCGCGGACCACGATGACGTCCGGGGAACTCACCGCCAGGCTCACCGGCGCGAAGTCGCGCACCGGATCGTAGGCGGGCCGTTCTGCGGCGATGGCAGGATTCGTGACGAACGAGGACGACACCAGCAGCAGCGTGCCGCCGTCCGCCTGCGCCCGGGCGACCGAGGCCACGCCGATATTGCCGCCTGCGCCTGGGCGGTTCTCCACGATCACGCTCTGCCCCAGATAGGCCGGCAGCTGCGCGGCCAGCAGGCGCGCGACGATGTCCGTGGAGCCTCCGGGGGCGAACGGCACCACCAGGCGCACCGGCGTGCGCGAACTCCTGCCGAAGAACGGAACGAGCTGCTTGGCCTGGCCCATCGCAGGCACCGCGCAAAGCGCGCCCGTACAGGCGACGGCCCGCAACACGCGTCTTCTTGCAATCAGCCGGGATACGCCATAGTCATCGCTCATTCCATGTCTCCTCTGTTGTTCTCTTTGTTATCGATGGCGCCGCACCTGGCCGGCGCAGGCCATCGTCCGGCATCAGCTTTCCGCTTTCTCTTTCAGGAAGCCGTCGGTGCCGTAGACCAGGCCGGTGTTCTCGGCGGCGCGCACCACGTCGGGATGCCAGGCGATGCGCCCGCATTCCTCGTCGGTGCCGCCGACGACGGAATAGACGACCAGGGCATGCGGGTTGGGATTGCGGAATCCGCGCATCACGCCGATGGGGCAGGAAATCACGTCCCACTGGTTCAGCATCACCGAGTGCTCGCCCTTCTCGCCCCAGATCACTTCCATCTGGCCGTTCAGAGGGCAGAAGACTTCCTCGGTCTTGTGCGCATGCAGGCTGGCGCCCTGCCCCACGGGAATTTCGATGAAGGTCACGCCAAAGCGGTGGTTGCCGGGGATGGCTGGCTCCACGCCTTTGTTCTCCAGCACGCCGCGGTTCATGATCTTGTAGATGTTCTTCTTCATGCCGGGCAGGCGGCTTTCGATGAAGGTCTCGCGGTAGGGTTCGACCTTGCCCCAGCGCGCGATGCGGGTGGCTTCCATTTCCTGAGCATTGATATCCATGTCATTCCTTTTTCTGATGAGCTTTAAAGAGAGAGGTGCTGCGGCTTTTCTCGCGGCTGATGCAAGTTAAAGCTCACCCCGATGCAGCGTCCACTACCATTTTCTTACCGCTCCCATATAATTTTGTTATGACTCAATCCGCCACATAGGGCTGCTACGGAAATGGATCTGCGGCAACTTCGCTACTTTGTCGTTCTGGCCAACCAGGGGCATTTCGGCCGCGCCGCAAGCGTCCTGCATGTGGCGCAGCCCGCGCTTACGCGCCAGATCCAGCTGCTGGAAGAAGAGCTCGGCGTCCAGCTCTTCGTGCGCCATTCGCGCGGCGCGTCGCCCACCGAAGAAGCCGCCTTCCTGCTGGAACGCGCTTCTTTCCTGCTGCGCTACGCCGAACAGCTCAAGCAGGACATGTCTGCCCTGCAACGCCATCCCAGCGGCCCCGTCGTCATCGGTCTTTCTCCCGGACTCGCAATGACGCTGGCCGTGCCCCTGACTCGCGCCGTGCAGGAACAGCTCCCCGAAGTCCGGCTGCGCTTCGTTCAAGCCTTCTCTCCCACGCTGCACGAAATGCTGCTCAAGGGCCAGGTGGACCTGGCCATGCTCAACGGTCCGGTTCCCGTCGCCAACCTGCTCACCTATCCCTTCCTGACCGAAGGCATGTGCCTCATCGGACCGCCCTCACATCGCAAGGCCCGGCCCGCGCGGATCGGCGTGCGCGACCTGGCCGAGCTGCCGCTGGTGATGACCGGCCTGGCCAAGTCCGGCGTGCGGCTCGAGCTCGAGGCCCAGGCGGCGCACGCCGGGGTGCATCTGAATCCGGTGGTGGAAGTCGAAACCATGGAAGTCGCCAAGCGCCTCATAAAGGAAAAGGTCGGCGTGACCGTGCACTTCGCCGCAACCGTGCTGGAAGACATCGAGGCAGGCCGCCTGTCCGCCCAGCCCATCGACGGCCTCAGCCTGCGCCGCATCCTGGCCCACCCTTCGGATCGGCCGGCCTCGCGCGCCACCAAGGCGGCGGTCGAGATCCTGCGCCAGGTAGCGCGCGAGCTGGTGGCGACGAAGCGCTGGCCCCACGCCACGCTGGACTTCTGAACCCGCCCCCGCAGGTTGCGGCATTTTTATCATCGTCCCGCGTTCCAGACGCGGGACGCAGCGTACGGTTGCCGCGCCTTCCAAAAGACCCCGCGATCGGGCAGGCATGAACCGCCGCGGCGCGGCTCTCGGCATACACTGCTACGCGCCAAGCCTGTCCCGGACCCCGCCATGCACACGCTCAATCCATGATGTACCTACTGTGGTCGCTACCCGCCCTGGCCGTCATCGGCGCCATCGCCAGCGGACGCCTGAACACCACGGCCGCCGCCTTGCTGGGCCTGCTGGCCGCCGTGCCCATCGCCCTGTATGCGGCGCCCGCCTCCTTCACCACCGGCCAGCTCGGGGTGGCGCTGGAACGCGGCCTCTGGATAGGCGGGATCATCACGCCGTACATCCTGGGCGGGCTGCTGTTCTGGAACATGGCGGCACAAGGACGCGCGCCGCACGCGGCGGCGGACGGCGCAAACACCGCACTGGCCCATCCGCTGGCGCGCCGCCGGCTGCTGTTCTTTGCCTGTTTCCTGGTCGGCCCTTTCGCCGAAGCGGCCACCGGCTTCGGCGTGGGCATGCTGGGAACGGTGCTGCTGATCCGGCCTTTGAATTTGAAGCCGCGCGAAACCATGGTGTTCGCGCTGCTGAGCCAGACCCTGATCCCTTGGGGCGCCATGGGCAGCGGCACGCTGCTGGCGTCGGCCTATGCGCGCGTCCCGGCCACGGAGCTGGCGCTGTACGGCATGGCGCCGGTCGCCTTGCTGACGGTATTGTGGATGCTGCTGTACTGGCGCACCGCCAGGCGCGCAGGCTTGCGCGCTGAACCCGCGGAGCATGTGCGCGAAGCCGTCTGGATGATCGCGAGCCTGGCCGCCCTGAGCGCCGCGACAGCGCTATTGGGACCGGAAACCGCGCTGCTGTCGGCCTACGGCCCGCTCATCGTGCTGCGCTTCCTGCTGGACCGTCGGCCCGACCGGCCCCGGATGATGGCGGCGGCGCGCAAGGCGCTGCCCTATATCCTGATGATTGCTTGGCTGGTGGCCACGCGCTTGCTGCCAGGCTTGAACGGCGGCCTGGCCGGACTGGCTGCGTTCAAGCCGTTCCCGGACCTGCCCGGCTGGATGCCGCTGCTGCATGCCGGCAGTTGGCTGATCGTGGGCGCCGTGCTCATGGCCGCCATTTGCCGCCAGCGCGACCTGCTCGCGACGCAGGCGCGCGCGGCCTGGACCACGGGACGGCACGCGGTGTACTCCGTGTTCCTGTTCGCCATGATGGCCGAAGTCCTGGCCGGCGCCGGCATCTCGCAAGCGTATGCCGACGGCCTGTTCGCCAGCCTGAAGGACTGGACCATATTGATCACGCCGCTGCTGGCCGGCGTATTCGGCATCCTGGCCAACAGCGGCAACGCGCCCAACAGCCTCTTCATGCCTGCGCAACTGTCGCTGGCCTTGAATGCGGGCCTGAGCGTGCCGGCTGCGGCCGCGCTGCTGCATGTGTCGGGCACGTCGATGGGAATTTTTTCACCGGTGCGGATGTCGATCGCGGCTGGCCTGGCGCATGGCCGCGGCGAAGAGCGCGGCGTGTATGTGCAGTTGCTGCCCTACGCGCTGGCGGCGTTCGGACTGCTGCTGTGCCTGGCAGTGCTGGTGGTGCTGGCGGGAGCGTAAGCCACGCCGGCGCCGAGCCTCAGGCATTTGCGCACTGCGTCAGGGAGCCATGGCCGATTGCGTCCTGGCTTTGTGCGTATTGGCCAAACGCGTCCAGCGGCATGGGCCGCCCATGGTAGTAGCCCTGGGTCACCTGCACGCCCAATGCGCGCACCATCTCGTGCTCTTCCCTGGTTTCGATGCCCTCGGCGACCACCGTCATGTCCAGCGATCGCGCCATCTCGACGGTGCATGCCAGGATGCTTTGGGCATAACCCAACCGGCCGGCGCTGGCGATCAGGCCGCGGTCGATCTTGAGTTCATCGAAGGGCGCGCAAAGCAGCCGGTCGAGCGACGAGTCGCCGGTGCCGAAATCATCGATTGCGCAACTGAACCCTCGCAGACGCAGTTGCGTGATGGCGCCGGCCAGCGCCCCATTGGAACGCGCGCCGCCGTCCTCGGTGATTTCGATGACGATGCGGGCCGGGTCCACGCTGGCGTGCACGGCGCGGTCGGCGACGTCCTGGGCCCAGGATATCGAACTGGCGACTGCCGCCGGCACATTGATGCTGATGATTCGATCGGGCCTATTGCCAAGTGCGCGCTGCGCCTCAAAGGCACGCTCCAGCATATAGTCGGTAAACGGCTCCAGCAGGGCAGCGGATTCGAAGGCCGGCAGAAAGGCAGCGGGGGAAACCGCGACGCCCTCGCTGCGGATCCAGCGAGCCAGCATTTCGGCACCGCGCAGCTCGCCCGTCGACGCGCAATGCTGTGGCTGAAAATAGGCAACGATCTCCCGCCGCGCCAGGGCGGCGCGCAGGCGAGACCGGCTCAAACCGCTCCGCATATCGCCGTGGCCCTGCGTCGCCACGCGGATGACGGCCGGCTCGTCCGCAAACACCGCGCCGAGCAGCGACTCGATCGTCGAAATCAGGCGGGCCGCTTGCAGCGGTTTGCCCAGCGCGGCGATGATGGGTACGCCGCGGTCCCTGGCGTACGTCGCCGCCGCCTGCAGGATGCGGGAAGGATAGTTGCTGGCAATCGCGATGCCGCCGCAACCTCCAACTTCGGCCAACGCATCGATCATCTGCAACCCGGTGCGGTCGGCCATGTCCAGATCGACGATGACCAGGTCCCATTGCCGCCGCCGGATCGACGCCAGGGCCGACGCGCCGTCATGCGCCGCGTCCACCTCCGCCACGCCGATCTGCGCCAGCATCCTCACGAGCGAGCAACATTGGAGTTCGTCTTGATCTACAACCAGGGCGGATTTGAGCATGGTGCTCCCGATGAGCGTAGGGGCCTGGAGCTCCGCCGTCCAGCAATGAAAGCTGGCGACAGAGGCGGCAGATTGCCGACGAATTCATTGTTCCACCGGCCACCACGAACGGAAATCAGCCCAGTCCTATTTTGCTGAGTGCAAGCGCAAGAGACGCGCGGCAACGCGGTCGGCCATTCCGTTGCAGGCAACGCCATGCTGCTTTCGCTTGCGCGGCGGCCGGCGTATAACGTCGTCTTGGCCGCCTGCCCGGGACGACAGACCCGGCCGGCGTCGCGTCAACCCGCAACCAGGTGTCACCCCGCATGAAGGCATACTTCCACGACGACCAGAAACTGCACCATCCGCAGACCTATTTCTCGCGCGGCAAGATGCGCACGCCCCAGGAAGTGCCATCGCGCCTGGACGCGTTGGCCGAGGCCGCGCGCAAACTGGGCTTTGACGTGCAGGCGCCGCCCGACCAGGGCGCGGGCGCGATCTCGGCGGTCCACACGCTGGACTACCTGCGTTTCCTGCAAGGGGCGCACTCCGCCTGGAAGCAATTGCCCGACGACTGGGGCGACGAGGTCGTCTCCAACGTCTTCGTGCGCCAACCCAACGCCTTGCGCGGCGTGCTGGCCCAGGCCGCGCGTTACCTGGCCGACGGCAGCTGCCCGGTCGGCCAGCACACCTGGCACTCTGCCTACTGGTCGGCGCAATGCGCCATCGCCGGCGCCGATGCGCTGTTGGCGGGCGAGCGCCACGCCTACGCCATCTGCCGTCCGCCCGGACATCACGCGCGGCGCGACGCGGCCGGCGGCTTCTGCTACCTGAACAACGCCGCGATCGCCGCGCAGCGCCTGACCTCGCGCTTTCCGCGCGTGGCGATCCTGGACACCGACATGCACCACGGCCAGGGCATCCAGGAGATCTTCTACGAACGCAGCGACGTCCTGTACGTGTCCATCCACGGCGATCCCGAGAACTTCTATCCCGTCGTCGCGGGCTACGAGGACGAGCGCGGCGCCGGCCCGGGCTACGGCTACAACATCAACCTGCCCATGCCCCATGGCTCGCCGGAATCGGTGTTCTTCGACAAGCTGGGAGAGGCGCGCCGCGCCATCGAACTGTTCCAACCCGACGCCCTGGTGCTGTCGCTGGGCTTCGACATCTTCGAGAAGGACCCGCAGGCCATGGTCGCCGTCAGCGAAAACGGCTTCGAACGCCTGGGCCGGGAAGTCGGCGGCCTGGCGCTGCCCACCCTGATCGTGCAAGAGGGCGGCTATTACATCGAAGGCCTGGAATCGAACGCCTCGCGCTTCTTCGGCGGACTGGCTTCGGGCTGACCCCGCGCGCCGCCGGCGTCCCGCCGCGGACGCCGGCCGCAAGTCCGCTGCCGTGGCGCAAAAGCCGCGCTAGTGGTTTTCCCTAGAAATGGAAAAGCCCGGTTCACAAGCCGGGGCGCCTCCGGTACATTTCGTCCAGTGGCCTGACCACTGGGCCACCAGATATCCAGGCACCCTCGGTGATCGCCCGGGGGGGCACGCAAGACAAAGCCCGGGCAGACCCATTACCCTCTACATCCCGACCATTCATCCAAACGCAACAATGACCTCTCTCCAGGCCGTCGCCTCCACCCGCCTCTACCGCATGATTGCCGACCAGATCGCCGCGCGCATCAAGGCGGGCGACTTCCCCGCGGGCGGGCGGCTGCCGGCAGAGCGCGAACTGGCTGAACAGTTGCAGGTCAGCCGCGCCTCGGTGCGCGAGGCGCTGATCGCGCTGGAAATCGAAGGCTATGTGGAAGTGCGCGTAGGCACGGGCGTGTTCGTGAACCCGGCGCGCGAAGACGGCCAGTACCTGTCGCCGCAGCAGGCGCCGGTTGCCGCCAACGGCGTCGAAGCCACCGACATCGGCCCCTTCGACCTGCTGGAAACCCGTTTGCTGCTGGAACCCGAGTGCGCGGCCCTGGCGGCGCAGAAGGCATCGCCCGCCCAGATCGCGGCGATCCGCGCCGCGCACGAAGGCATGTCCCTGACCGAATCGCCCAGCGTGCACGACCGCGCCTTCCACAGCGCGATCGGCGCGGCCTGCGGCAACGCCGCCCTGGCGGCGGCAATTTCCCATATCTGGCACCTCAGCACGCTGAGTCCCGTATTCAACCGTCTTGAAGAGCACTTCGTGACCACCAAGGTGTGGAGCGAAGCCCAGCAGGAACACGAACGCATCCTCGCGGCCATTTCCGACCGCGATCCCATCCGCGCGCGCCACGCCATGCACGACCACCTGGTCGGCATCCTGGCCCGCCTGCGGGAAGACTTCGGCAGCGCTGGGATCCGATGATTTGATGAACGCCTGAACCCCGGCCTGAACGCCAGGCCCCTCCCCTTACCGACGGAACAAGCACCGCCGGCGCAGAACGCGCCGCCTGCGGCAAGGGGAGCGGCTTGCCCGCCGATACGCAAACAGCAGTTCCGCAGTACCCGTAAGTCCCATACCTAAAACACATCAAGGTGAAAACATGCAGCTGACCCGTACCGTGAAGCTTTTGAGCGCGGCGCTATTGGCGCTTGGCGCCCATGCCGCCCAGGCCAACAAGGCTGACAACTCCCTCAACATCGCGTTCGACGCGGCGCCCGCCACGCTGGACGCCTACAAGGAATCGGACCGTCCCGGCCTGGCGCTGGCGCGCATGGTGTTCTCGGGACTGCTGCAGAAGAACCAGGACACGGGCGAATTCGGTCCGGCCATCGCCACCGGCTACAAGTTCGTGGACGACACCACGATCGAACTGCCCATCCGCAAGGACGTGAAGTTCCATGACGGCTCGTTGCTCACCATCGACGACGTGCTGTACACCCTGAACCTGGTGTCATCCGAAGGCTACAAGGCGCGCTTCCAGAACCAGGTGGCCTGGATCGCCAAGGCCGAAAAGGCTTCCGACGATACCGTCCGCATCAAGATGAAGACGCCGTACCCGCTGGCGCTGGAAATGCTGTCGGAAAACCTGCCGATCTATCCGCGCAAGTACTACGAGGCCAACCAGTCCGACATGGGCGCCAAGCCCATCGGCACCGGCCCCTACCGCCTGGTGGAAAGCCAGCCCGGCAGCCGCTACGTGTACGAGCGCTTCGAGGACTACTTCGGCCCCAAGCCCGCCGTGCAGAAGCTCGTGGTGCGCGTGCTGCCGGACGCCAATACCCAATACGCCGAGATGTTGTCCGGCGGCCTGGACTGGATCTGGCGCGTACCGCCGGACGTGGCCAAGCGCATGGAAAAGCAGCCGGCCGTCACAGTCAAGAGCAGCAGCATCATGCGCATCAGCTACATCTCGCTGAACCCGCGCGCTGACGACGGCAAGTCGCCGCTGGCCAAGCAGGAAGTGCGCCAGGCGATCAACTACGCCATCGACCGCGAAGCCATCCGCAAGGCCCTGGTAGGCGGCGCCTCCAAGGTGATCAACGCGGCCTGCAACCCGGCGCAGTTCGGCTGCGCCGCTGACGTGCAGTCCTACAAGTTCGACCCCGCCCGCGCCAAGCAGCTGCTGGCCCAGGCCGGCTACCCCAACGGCGTGACGCTGGACCTGGTGATCTCTGCCCCGCCGCGCGCCATCCTGGACGCCGCCGCCGCGCAGATGGCGCAGGCCGGCATCAAGCTGAACCTGGTCGAACAGCAGTACGGCACCGCCATGACCAACTGGCGCGAAGGCAAGATCGCCATGCTGTCGTCCAACTGGGGCTCCTACGGCATCGCCGACGCGGCGCTGTCGACCAGCAACTTCTTCCGCGGCGGTCCGGACGACCAGGCGCGCAACCCGGAAGTCATCAAGTACCTGGAAACCGCCGACACCTCCGTGGACCGCGAGCTGCGCGCCAAGAACTACGCCGCCGCCCAGAAGATCGTGGCCGAACAGGCCTACTGGGTGCCGCTGTGGAACCACTCGCTCAACGCGGTGCAGTCCAAGGACCTGAACTTCTCGGTCGACGGCGACGAGTTCCCGCGTTTCTACAAGGCCCGCTGGAACTGACCGGCGCCGCCGGCGCGGCCCCGTTCCCACGCCCGGCCGGGCGGGAGCGGCGGCCTCTCCGGCGCATTCCGTCATAGGTAGCCCCATGATTGCATTCCTGTTCCGCCGCCTGATTGTGTCCGCGCTGCTGGTGGTGTTCGTCTCGCTGATCAGCTTCTCGCTGGTGTTCGCTTCCGGCAACCCGGCGGCGCGCCTGGCCGGTGAAGGCAGCGCCGCCGACGCGGCCCGCCTGGCGCAGCTGCACGGCTTCAACGACCCCATCCTGGTCCAGTACGGCCGCTGGCTGGGCGGCGTCGCCCGCGGCGACTTCGGCGACAGCCTGTACTTCAGCCGCCCGGTGGCCGAACTGCTGACCCAGCATTTCCCCGCCACCGCCAAGCTGGGCCTGGCCGCCATGCTGTTCGCGCTGCTGCTGGCGATACCGCTGGGCGTGGTCGCCGGACTGCGCCGCGGCTCGCTGATCGACCGCGCCACCATGCTGCTGTCGGCCTGCGCCCAGGCCATGCCGCCGTTCTGCCTGGCCTTCCTGCTCATCATCCTTTTCAGCGTGCGCAACCAATGGCTGCCGGCCTCGGGCTTTGACAGCTGGAAGCACTACGTGATGCCGGTGACCGCGCTGGGGCTGTTCGCCATGCCGGCAATGCTGCGGCTGATGAAATCCGAAATGGAAACCGTGCTGGCCACCGACTACATCCGGACTGCGCGGGCCATGGGCCTGGGCGGCCCGAGCGTGGTGCTCAAGTACGCGCTGCGCAACGCCTTGCGGCCGCTGGTGTCGCTGGCCGCGGCCCAGATGGGCACGCTGCTGGCCGGTTCCGTCGTCATCGAGACCGTGTTCGCCATCAACGGCGCGGGCCTCCTGGCCTGGACCTCGATCCTGCGCGGCGACTTTCCCACGATGCAGGCGCTGATCCTGATCTTCGCCCTGATCTACATCGTCCTGACCCTGGTCGCCGACCTGATCAACGGTTGGCTCGACCCCCGCGTGCGAGTTTCCTCATGAGCAGCGTCATCGCCTCCTCCTTTCCCGTCCGCTCGCGCGGCGCACGCGCGGCCCGCCTGGGCCGCAACCTGGGCCTGGCCGTGCTGGCGCTACTGGTGCTGGCCGGCCTGCTGGGCCCCTACCTCGTCCCGCACGACCCGTACACGCAGGACCTGCTGGCGCGGCTGCAAGAGCCCGTCTGGGGCGAAGACGGCAACTGGAACCACATCCTCGGCACCGACCAGCTGGGCCGCGACGTGCTGGCGCGCGCGCTGTACGGCGTGCGCGTGTCGGCGCTGATCGGCCTGTCGGTCGCGCTGATGGGCGGGCTGATCGGCACCACGCTGGGCGTGGCCGCCGGCTACTTCGGCGGCGCGGTGGATCGCGCCGTGTCCTTCCTGATCACCGCGCGCCTGGCGCTGCCCATCATCCTGGTGGCGCTGGCGGTGGTGTCGGTGGTGGGCGCCTCGCTCACCGTGGTGGTGCTGGTGCTGGGCCTGTTGCTGTGGGAACGCTATGCGCTGGTGGCCCGCACCATGGCGGCCGGCCTGCGCAACGCCGAGTTCGTCACGGCCTCGCGCCTGCAGGGCTGCACCCATCTGCAGATCATCTGGCGCGACATCCTGCCCAACCTGGTGGGCAACCTGCTCATCATCGGCACCGTGGACGCCGCCATGGCGATCACGCTGGAAGCGTCGCTGTCGTTCCTGGGCCTGGGCGTGCCGGCGCCGATGCCGTCGCTGGGCCTGATGATCGCCGAAGGCAAGGAAAACATGCTGTTCCAGCCCTCGCTGGTGGTGATCCCCAGCGTGGTGCTGTTCGTGCTGGTGCTGTGCGTGAACCGCGCGGGCGAATCGCTGCGCGCCGTGCAAATGAAGAAGGGCTGACCCCATGACCGATACCAGCCATCCCCTGCTGCGGGTCCAGGATCTGCACATCGACATCCAGACGCCCACCCACGTCAAGCACGTGGTGCGCGCGGTGGACTTCAGCCTGGAGCGCGGCAAGACACTGTGCATCGTGGGCGAATCGGGTTGCGGCAAATCGTTGACCGCGCTGGCGCTGCTGGACCTGCTGCCGGCGGCCGCGCGCCGCCGCGTGGCGAAGCTGGAGTTCGCCGGCCAGGACTTGGCGGCGCTCACGCCCGCCGAACTGGCGCAGCTGCGCGGCGCGCGCATCGCCATGATCTTCCAGGATCCGATGACCTCGCTGAACCCGGTGTTCCCCATCGGCACCCAGCTGGTCGACGTGCTGCGCCGGCACAAGCGTGTCAGCCGGCGCGCGGCAGAAGAACGCGCCGAATACCTGCTGCGCCGCGTCGGCATCGCCAATCCCCGCGACCGCATGCGGCAGTATCCCTTTGAACTTTCGGGCGGACTGCGCCAGCGCGTCATGATCGCAATGGCGCTCATGTGCGGTCCCGAGCTGCTGATCGCCGACGAGCCCACCACCGCGCTGGACGTCACCGTGCAGGCCGAGCTGCTGGACCTGCTGCGCGACATCCAGGCCGAGTTCGGTCTGGGCATGGTGTTCATCTCCCATGACATGGGCCTGGTGGCGCGCATCGCCGACCATGTCATCGTCATGTACGCGGGCGACATCGTCGAAGGCGGCAGCGTGCGCGACGTGCTGGAGCAACCCAGCCATCCCTATACCGCGATGCTGCTGAACTGCATCCCCCAGCCCGGACGCACCGCGCCGCGCGCCGACCTGCCCACCATCGCCGGCGCCGTCCCCTCGCTGGACACCGCCATCCGCGGCTGCGCCTTCCGCGAGCGCTGCCCGGCGGCCGAAGCCCGCTGTGCCCAGCCCTTCCCCGCGCGCGTGCAGGGCGGACACCGCTGCCTGTGCATCAAACCCGGCGCCTTGCGCCTAGGAGCCACGGCATGAGCAGCCCGACCGCCACTTCCGCCAGCATCAGCCTGAACGCGCTGTGCTTCCAGTATGGCCGCGCCGGCCTGTTCTCGCGCCGGCCCGCGCCGCGCATCCTGCATGACATCGACTTGCACGTGCCCGCCGGCCAGACCATCGGCCTGGTGGGCGAATCCGGCAGCGGCAAGTCCACCATCGCCAAGCTGATGCTGGGCCTGTTGGCGCCGACCCAGGGCCAGGCGCTGCTGGACGGCAAGCCGCTGGCCGCGATGCCGGCCCGCGCCCGCGCCCGCCGCATCCAGATGGTGTTTCAGGATCCTTATTCCTCGCTCAACCCGCGCCGCACCATCAGCGAGATCCTGACCGCGCCGCTGCGCACGCATGGCATCGGCAATGCGGCCTCCCAGGCCGCGTCGGTGCGCCGCATGATGGACGCCGTGGGCCTGGTGCCGGCCTTCGCCGCGCGCTATCCGCGCGAGCTGTCCGGCGGCCAGCGCCAGCGCGTGGCCATCGCGCGCGCCCTGATGCTGGAGCCGCAGTTGCTGATCTGCGACGAACCCACTTCGGCGCTGGACGTATCGGTGCAGGCGCAGATCCTGAACCTTTTGATGGAGCTGCAGCGCGAACGCGGCCTGGGCTATCTGTTCATCAGCCACAACCTGGCCGTGGTGCAGCACATTGCCGACGAGATCGTAGTGCTGCAAGGCGGCCGCGTGGTCGAACGCGGTCCTGCCAGCCAGGTTTACTTCGAGCCGGTCCACCCGTACACGCGGCAGCTCATCGGCGCCACCCTGGCGGTACCGCAGGCGCAGGAGCTCGCGGCATGACCACACCCGCCACCCGCCACCTGCTGCTGGTCGGCAACGACCAGAAGGTCACCTGGGACGACGGCCAGATCCGTTTCCTGGCCCCAGGCAATGACAGCCTGTGCGTCTACGACGCCGGCGCGAATCCCGCCGCGCCGGAATTGGTCGCCACCTTGTCCCTGCCCAACTCCCTGTTCGGCCCGCCGGTCAACCTGGCCGTCACGCCCGACCAGCGCCTGGGCCTGATCGCGGATTCGATGGATTGGCCCGCGCGCGCCGACGGCGCCGGCTGGCAGCCCAAGCCGGGCCGCGGCCTGTACGTGATCGACCTGCAAGCCAGCCCGCCCGCCATTGTGCAGCGGCTGGAGGTCGGGTTGCAGCCCTCCGGCCTGTCCATCAACCGCGCCGGCACGCTGGCGCTGGTGGCCAACAAGGCCGGCCGCTCGGTGTCGGTGCTGCGCATCGCGGGCAAGCGCGCCGAGGTCTGCGGCGAAGTGGACGTAGGCACCCCTGTGGTGGCCGTTTCATTTTCCGCGGACGGCCGCCGCGCCTTCGTGGTCAAGACCGACACCCATCGCCTGGGCGTGCTGCGCATCGACGAGAGCGGCGCGGCCCCCATCGTGACCCACGATCCGGCCGAGGACCTGACCACCGGCCTGGTGCCGTTCAACCTGGTAGTGTCGCCCGACGGCGCGCTGGCGCTGGTGGTGGACATGGGCAGCCCGACCGCGTCGGACGGCCACGCGGATTCGGTCAGCGTGGTGGACCTGCGCGCCGATCCGCCGCGCGTGATCGACCGCGTCATGGTCGAGGACGGCCCCGAAGGCATCGCCATCAGTCCCGACGGCCGCCATGGCGCGGTCGCCATCGTGCAAGGTTCCAACAACCCGTCCAGCGTCTGGTTCCACCACCCGCGCGGACAGATCGTATTGCTGCGCATCGACGGGCAGTCCGTGACCCGCGCCGGCGCCATCGAAGTCGGCGCGCTGCCCGAGGGCCTGGCCTTCAGCCCCGACAGCCGCTACCTCTATGTCGGCAATTTCCTCGATGCCGAAATGCAGATTCTGGCCGTGGGCGACCACGGCCTGAGCGACACCGGCACCCGCATCGCCCTGCCCGGACGGCCCGCTTCGATGCGCGCCCAATCCTACTGACCCTACCCATCCCCCCTGCTCCCGGAGTTCCGCCATGACCACCGCTCCTCAAAAGAAACCGGCCCTGCTGGCCGCCGCCCTGCTCGCCCTCGCCGGCCTCGCGCCGTTGTCGGCCCACGCCCTGGATATCAAGCTCGGCCACGTGCTGGCGCCCAGCCACAGCTGGAACAAGGCCGCCGAAGGCTTTGCCGCCGAGGTCAAGGAAAAGACCGCCGGCCGCGTCAATTTCGTGCTGTTCCCCAGCGGCCAGCTGGGCAATGAAAAGACCATGCTCGAAGGCCTGCAGATCGGCAGCCAGGGCGCGGCCATCATCGGCTCGGGCTCGCTGCAGCCCATCGAACCCAAGTTCGGCGTGGTCGAGCTGCCCTATACCTGGTCGACCTCGCAACAGGCCTACAAGGCCTTCGACGGCGAACTGGGCGAGGCGTTGGCCAAGCTGGCCGACAAGAAGAACCTGACCATCATCTCGTGGTGGGAAAACGGCTTTCGCCACGTCACCAACAACCGCGGCGCGGTGGCCAAACCCGCCGACCTGGCCGGCCTGAAGACCCGCGTCACGCCCGACAAGATGCGCCTGGACACCTTTACCGCGCTGGGCGCCAACCCCGCGCCGCTGGCCTTCGGCGAACTGTATTCGGCCCTGCAGCAGAAGGTGTTCGACGCCCAGGAGAACCCGCTGTCCATCATCTACACCTCGTCCTTCTTCGAGGTGCAGAAGTACCTGTCGCTGACCGGCCACGTCTGGGGTCCGGCCAACCTGATCATCTCCAAGCCGGTGTGGAACCGCCTCTCGGCCGAGGACAAGAAGATCGTGCAGGCCGCCGCCGACAAGTGGCGCGACGCCCAGCGCCAGATGATCACCGACGGCGACCAGCAATACATCGCCCAGCTGAAGGACAAGGGCATGCAGGTCAACGAGGTCGACAAGGCCGCCTTCGCCGCCGCGGTGGAGCCGGTGTGGAAGACCTACTCGGTCACCTACGGCCCCGAGCTGATGGCGCTGGTGCAGAAGTACCGCGAGGCCAAGTAATGCTCAACCGACTGTCCGCGATCCTGTCGGGCATCAGCAAGGCCTTCGCCGCCCTGGCGGTGGCCTTGCTGGCGATCCTGATCTCCTACGTGGTGTTCGCCCGCTTCGTCACCCACACCACGCCGCACTGGGCCGAGGAACTGCCGCGGCTGGTGCTGGTGTGGTCGGCCTTCATCGGCGGCGTCGTCTGCAGCCATGAGCGTTCGCACCTGATGGCCGGGCTGCTGCCCTTCGTGGTGCGCAATCCCCGGATCCTCAACGCCTTTGAACGCATCAACCAGGCGCTCATCATCGTCGGCCTGGCGGCGCTGGGTTATGCCGGCTGGCAGCTGGCCGAGCTGACCATGGACCAGACCCTGCCCGCGCTGGACGTGTCCGCCGGCACCGTCTACCTGGCGCTGCCTTTCGCCTGCGCCATCACCATCGTGGTGCACCTGGCGCAGCTGTTCTCTTCCGCTCCCGCCGCTGCAAAGGATTAACAAGATGTCTACGGGTGCTCTCTTCCTGATGGGCGTGTTCACGATCACGGTGCTGATCGACATGCCCATCGCTTTCGGCCTGGTGCTGTCCTGCCTGGCCTATCTGGCGGTCTTCGACTCCGCGCCCATGATGGTGGCGGCGCAACAGTATGTGGTGGGGCTGGACAGCTTCACGCTGCTGGCGATTCCGCTGTTCATCCTGGCCGCGCAGCTGATGAACGGCGCCGGCCTGACCCAGCGCATCGTGCGCCTGTGCGCCGCCATCGTCGGCGACATCAAGGGTGGCCTGGCGGTGGTGGCCGTGCTGGCCTGCCTGATGTTCGGCGCGCTGTCCGGTTCCGGCGTGGCCGACGTGGTCGCCATCGGCAGCCTGCTGCTGCCCGCCATGGCCCGCAGCGGCTACGACAAGGGCTTTTCCTGCGCCCTGGTCGGCAGCGCCGGCGCCACTTCCACCATCATCCCGCCCAGCATCGTGCTGATCGTCTACGGCACCATCACCGACACCTCGGTGGGCAAGCTGTTCGTGGCCGGGATCATTCCGGGCATCCTGCTGGGGCTGTCGCTGATCGGCGTGGCCGTCTGGCAGTCGCGCAAGCACAACTGGGCCGGCGGCCAGCCATTCAGCTGGCCGGAACTGCGCGCCGCCGCCATCGACGCGCTGCCTGCCCTGATGGTGCCGGTGCTGATCATCGGCGGCATCCGCTTCGGGATCTTCACCGCTACCGAGGCCGCCTCCAGCGCCATCATCTACGCCTTGCTGATCGGCTTCTTCTGGTATCGCACGCTGAGCCTGAAGTCGCTGTGGGACAACCTGAAGTCCACCGGCGAAAGCAGCGCGTCCATCCTGCTCATCATCGGCGCGTCGGGCCTGTTCGCCTGGGTGCTGGTGGCCGAGCAGGTGCCGCAGGCGCTGTCCACGCTGCTGGTCGAATGGACCGACAGCAAGACCGCCGTGCTGCTGGTGCTGACCGTGGTGCTGCTGCTCCTGGGCACCTTCATGGAAGCGATCCCGGTCATCATCATCGTGGCCCCGGTCGTGATGCCGGTGCTGGCGCACTACAACATCGATCCGGTGCACTTCGGCATCCTGCTGTCGATCAACATGGCCATTGGCGCCAACACGCCGCCCGTCGGGGTCGACCTGATGGCCGCGTGCAAGATCGGCGGCATCAACATGATGCAGACCCTGCGTCCTCTGTCCTGGATGATGCTGGCCATGACCGCGGTCATGCTGCTGCTGACTTTCGTACCTGAACTGGTGCTGTTCCTGCCGAGGCACGTGCAATGACCCCTATCACCCCCTCCCGCCGTCCCCCCTTCCTGCGCCGCAGCTGGATGTTCGTGCCCGGATTCGACCCCAACGCCCAGGCCGACGGCCTGGCCAGCGGCGCCGATGCGCTGGTCGCGGACCTGGAAGAGTTCACCGCCCCGGCGGACCGGCCAGCCGCGCGCCCCATCATCGCCGAACTGTTCGGCCGCTGCCGCGCCCTGGGCGTGGTGGCCGCGGTGCGCATCAACAAGCTCGAAGACGACGGCCTGGCGGACCTGCGCGGCGTGATGCCGGGCGCGCCGGACGCGGTGTTCCTGCCCCACGCCGAAAGCGCGGCGCAGATCGCCGCGCTGGACCAGGCGATCACCGCGCTGGAAGCCGAACTGGGCCTGCCCGCGGGCAGCACCGAGATCGTGCCCACGCTGGAGTCCGCGCTGGGCGTGCACCGCGCCTATGACATCCTGACCGCCAGCCCGCGCGTGTCCGCCTGCCTGCTGGCCGCCGAGGACCTGACCGCCAGCCTGGGCGCCGAACGCGGCAAGGACGGCATCGAACTGCATCACCTGCGCGCCCGCTTCCTGCTGGATTGCACGGCGGCCGGCTGCCTGCCCATCGACTGCCCCTTCAACTACCGCGACATGCCGGCGCTGGAAGCCGATGTGCGCTGGGCCCGCCGCATGGGCCTGAAGTCCAAGTGCGCCACCGTGGCCGACCAGGTCAAGCTGATCCACGCGGTGTTCACGCCCGCCCCGGACGAAGTCATGGCGGCCCATGATTGCGTCGCCCGCTATGAAGCCCAGCGCGCCGGCCGCCACGACGCCGAGCGCATCGATCCGCCTGTCTACAACACCGCGCGCCGCCTGTTGGCGCGCCATCACCAATTCGAACGATGGGCCGCCGAGCGCCGCGCGCAGGCCGTCCCGCAACAAGGAGACTCCGCATGACGTCAGCAGCAATTCCCGAACGCAATGGCGGTCAGATCCTGATGCAGCAGCTGCGCATCCATGGCGCGCGCCGCGTGTTCATGATCCCCGGCGAAAGCTATCTGCCCTGCATCGACGCGCTGAACGACCACACCGATGCCATCGAGGCCATCGTCTGCCGCCAGGAAAGCGGCGCGGCCTACATGGCCGAAGCCTATGGCAAGCTGACCGGCGAACCCGGCATCTGCTTCGTCACGCGGGGCCCGGGCGCCACCAACGCCAGCATCGGCGTGCATACCGCCTTCCAGGACTCCACCCCGATGATCCTGTTCGTGGGCCAGGTGGGCAACGACTTCATGGAGCGCGAAGCCTTCCAGGAAATCGACTACCGCCGCATGTTCGGCCAGATGGCCAAATGGGTGGCCCAGATCGACCGCACCGACCGCATCCCCGAGTACATCTCGCGCGCCTTCGCAATTGCCACCAGCGGCCGTCCCGGCCCCGTGGTGCTGGCGCTGCCCGAGGACACGCTGTGGGGCCGCGCCCGCGTGGCCGACCTGCCGCGCTACCCGCGCGTGCACAGCCATCCCGGCGCCGCCGACCTGGCCCGCATGACCCAATTGCTGGACGCTGCCGAACGTCCCTTCCTGCTGCTGGGCGGCAATGGCTGGCACCAGACCGCCATCGACCAGATCGCCGGCTTCGCCGAACGCTTCGAGCTGCCGGTAGGCACGGCCTGGCGCCGCCTGGAGTGCTTCGACCAGCGCCACCCCAACGCCGCCGGCCACGTCGGCTGGGCCATGACGCCCGAGCTGCGCCAGCGCCTGCACGACGCCGACCTGGTGCTGGCCGTGGGCACGCGCATGGGCGAGGCCACGACCGAAGGGTATACCGTCATCGAAAGCCCGCTGCCGCGCCAGCAACTGATCCACGTGTATCCGGACGCCGCCGAACTGGGCCGCGTGTTCTCGCCCACCCAGGCCATCGTGGCGGACGTGGCCAGCTTCGCCGCCAGCGTGGCGGGCCTGGTCCCCGGCCACAAGACGGCGCGCGGCGAGGCGGTGCGCGCCGCGCACCAGGAACTTGTCGATAGCCTCAAGCCGCTGCCATCGCCCGGGCCGATGAGCCTGGACCAGGCCGCCGCCTACGTCGACGCGCACGTGCCGGCCGACGCCTGCATCACCGTGGGCGCGGGCAACTATGCGCTGTACCCCCACCGCTACCGCCGCTATGCCGGCCCCGGCACCAGCCTCACGCCCACCGTGGGCTCCATGGGCTACGGCCTGCCGGCGGCGATCTCGGCGAAGCTGGAAGACCGCAAACGCACGGTGGTCTGCTATGCCGGCGACGGCTGCTTCCAGATGAACATGCAGGAACTGGGCGTGGCGCTGCAATACCGCCTGGGCGTGGTGGTGCTGGTGTTCAACAACGGCATCTGGGGCACCATCCGCGCGCACCAGGAACGCGAGTTCCCGGCGCGCACCATCGCCCTGTCCTTCGAGAACCCGGATTTCACGCAGATCATCCGCGGCTACGGCGGCTACGGCGAAGCCGTGGAAGACACCGCCAGCTTCGGTCCCGCATTCGAACGCGCGCTGGCCTTTGCCGAACGCGAGAACATGCCGGCCCTTCTGGAAATCCGCTACGACGCCAATGGCATTTCGCCGGGCGAAACCCTGATGGGCATCCGCGAAGCCGCACTGGCCCGCAATGCCACCGCCAGCCACTGACACAGAGGAACTCCAACATGACGACGATATCGATCAACGGACAGCGGCTGTGGCAGTCGCTGATGGACCTGGCGCAGATCGGCGCCACGGCCAAGGGCGGCAACTGCCGCCTGGCGCTGACCGCGCTGGATGGCCAGGGCCGCGACCTGGTCACCGGCTGGATGCGCGATGCCGGCATGACGCTGCGCGTGGACCAGGTGGGCAACATCTTCGCCCGCCGCGCCGGCCGCAACAATGACCTGCCGCCGGTCATGACCGGCAGCCATATCGACACCCAGCCCACCGGCGGCAAGTTCGACGGCTGCTATGGCGTGCTGGCGGGCCTGGAGGTCATGCGCAGCCTGAACGACCACGGCGTGGTCACGGAGGCGCCGCTGGAAGTCGCCATCTGGACCAATGAGGAAGGCTCGCGCTTCGTGCCCGTGATGATGGGCTCGGGCGTATTCGCCGGCAAATTCCCGCTGGAAGTGGCGCTGACCGCGACCGACCGCGACGGCAAGTCGGTGGCCGACGAGCTGGCAGCCATCGGCTATGCCGGCACGGACCCCGTGGGCGGGCGCCCGGTGGGCGCCTATTTCGAGGCCCACATCGAACAAGGCCCGATCCTGGAGCATGAAGAAAAAGTGGTTGGCGTGGTGACCGGGTCGCTCGGCCTGCGCTGGTACGACGTGACCGTGACCGGCATGGAAATGCATGCCGGCCCCACCCCCATGCCGATCCGGCGCGACGCGCTGTACGCCTCCAGCTTCCTGCTGCAGGCGGTGGTCGACATTGCCAACGATAACCAGCCGCATGGCCGCGGCACCGTGGGTGAAATCCACGCGCACCCCGGTTCGCGCAACGTCATCCCGGGCCAGGTGCGTTTCACGGTGGACCTGCGCCACGAGGACGAGGCCACGCTCACCCGCATGGACCAGCGCTGGCACGAAATCTGCGCCGAAATCGCCCAGCGCCACAACGTGGAAGTGGACGTGAAGCACGTGCAGTACTTCCCGCCCACCCCGTTCGACCCGGACCTGGTCGGCAAGGTGCGCGACGGCGCCGCGCGCCGCGGCCTGGCCGCCATGGACATCGTCACCGGCGCGGGCCACGACGCGGTCTACATGGCCGCCGTCACCCCAACCGCCATGATCTTCGTGCCGTGCAAGGACGGCGTCAGCCACAACGAGATCGAGGACGCCAAGCCCGCTGACCTGGAAGCCGGGTGCAACGTGCTGCTCGACGCCATGGTGGCGCGCGCCAACGCCCAGGAGGTCCGCTCATGACCCAGGACGCCGCCTACTGGCGCGCCCGCGCCGCCGCGCTCGCCTTCAATGGCCAGGCCTACATCGACGGCGCCTATTGCGACGCGGCCGATGGCGCCACCTTCCCCGCCACCAGCCCGATAGACGGGCGCAAGCTGGCCGACGTGGCGTCTTGCGGCGCGGCCGACGTGGACCGCGCCGTGCAGGCCGCCCGCCGCGCCTTCGAAGCCGGCGTCTGGAGCGCCTTGGCGCCGCGCCAGCGCAAGCAGCATCTGCTGCGCCTGGCCGCGCTGATCGACGAGCACCGCGAGGAACTCGCGCTGCTGGAAACGCTGGACATGGGCAAGCCCATCCGCGACGCGCTGGCCTTCGACGTACCCGAGACGGCGCGCTGCTACGCCTGGTACGCCGAGGCGATCGACAAGATCTACGACGAGGTCGCCCCCACCGGCCCGGACGCGCTGGCCACCATCACGCGCGAAGCGCTGGGCGTGGTCGCGGCGGTGGTGCCGTGGAACTACCCGCTGATGATGGCCGCCTGGAAAGTCGCGCCAGCCTTGGCCGCCGGCAACAGCGTCATCCTCAAACCGGCCGAACAGGCCTCGCTGTCGGCCATCCGGCTGGCGGCGCTGGCCGAGGAAGCAGGCATCCCCGCCGGCGTCTTCAGCGTGGTGCCCGGCCTGGGCGCGCAGGCCGGCCAGGCGCTGGGCCTGCATCCCGATGTGGACTGCATCGCCTTCACCGGGTCGACCGCCACCGGCAAGCGCTTCATGGAGTATTCGGGACAATCGAACCTGAAGCGCGTGTGGCTGGAGTGCGGCGGCAAGTCGCCGCACATCGTGTTCGAGGACTGCCCCGACCTGGACCGCGCCGCTCAGGCTGCGGCCCTGGCCATCTTCTCCAACCAGGGCGAAGTCTGCATCGCAGGCTCGCGCCTGTATGTGCAGGACGGCATCTACGACGCCTTCATGTCCAAGGTCGCGGACTACGCCGCTGCCCTGCAACCGGGCGATCCGCTGGATCCCGCCACCGCCATGGGCGCCATGGTCGACGAACGCCAGATGCGCGGCGTGCTGGCCCGCATCGAAGCGGGCTCGGCCGAAGGCGCGCAGTTGCGCATGGGTGGGCGCCAGGCCCTGGGCGCCACCGGGGGCTACTACATCGAACCGACGATTTTCGATTGCGCCAGCCAGGACAGCAGCCTGGTGCGCGAGGAGATCTTCGGCCCGGTGCTGGCCGCGCAGCGCTTCGCCACCGAGGACGACGCGGTGCGGCTGGCCAACGATTCGATCTACGGCCTGGGCGCTGGGCTCTGGACTGCCAACCTGTCGCGCGCGCACCGTCTCTCGCGCCGCCTGCGCGCGGGCCTGGTGTGGGTCAACTGCTACGCCGACGGCGACATCACCGTGCCTTTCGGCGGGGTCAAACAGTCGGGCTTCGGCCGCGACAAGTCGCTGCACGCGCTGGACAAGTACAGCGACCTGAAGACGACCTGGATCAGCCTGACGGCTTGATCCCCTGGGCGGACGCCCGCGCGGCGTCCGCCATCCTTGCCATTTCGCGTTATCTGCTTGGCCGCCAGCGCCATTGAAGGCGGTGGGCCCTTGTGCGACCTTGAACGGCGACGGGCTGCCCACCGCGGTTCCGTTGCGGGCAGGCGCAGGCGCTCTCCCGCCATCAGAACAATGACTGGAGACTACGATGCGCAATGCGACAAGGCGAGCCGCGCTGGCCGCCATGCTGGCCGCCACAGCCTGGGCCGCAGCCGGGCCGGCTTGGGCGCAAGCCCCCTATCCCTCCAAGCCCGTCACGATCCTGGTCGGATTCCCGCCCGGCACGGCCACCGACACCGTCGCCCGCATGGTCGGCGACCGCCTGGCGCAGCGTCTGGGCCAGCAGTTCATCGTCGAGAACAAGCCTGGCGCGGGCGGCTCCATCGCCGCCGGCCTGGGCGCGCGCGCCAAGCCCGACGGCTATACGCTCATGATCGGCGCGTCCGCGCCGCAAGCCATCAACCCGCATGTCTATCCCAACCTGAACTACGACGCGCGCAAGGATTTCGCGCCCATCGGCCTGCTGACCTGGCTGCCCTACCTGTTCGTCGTCAGCCCCGACAATCCGGCCAACAACCTGCAGGACTTCCTCGCTGCCGTGAAGGCCAAACCGAACCAGTACACCTACGCCACCACCGGCGTCGGCACCACCAGCCATCTGGTGACCTCGGTGCTGCTGGCCAAGGCCGGCGCCAGCATGATCCACGTGCCCTACAAAGGCAGCAGCCAGGCGCAGACCGATATCGTCGGCGGGCGGACCTACGCCACCTTCGACACCATGGTGTCCTCGCTGGCCCTGGTTAAAGCCGGACGCCTGAAGGCGATCGCCGTCAGCACCCCTGAGCGGGTCGCGAGCCTGCCGGAGGTGCCCACCGTCGCCGAACAGGGCTACCCCGGTTTCGACATGGGCGCCTGGCTGGGCCTGATCGCGCCCGCCGGCATCCCGCCCGAGATCCAGCAGAAGCTGGCCGTCGAGGTCAACGCCGTGCTGGCAGACCCCGCCGTGCGCGACAAGCTGGCGGACCTGGGCGCCCAGGTCCGCACCACCGCCACGCCCGCCGAGTTCGGCGCGCTGATGAAATCCGAATACGAATCGTGGGGCAAGGTGGTCCGCGATTTCAACGTCAAGGCCAGCGACTGAACCGGAGACCCGAACCATGCAAAAAGCCATGAGCCCCGCGGAACGCGACACCCGCATTCAACTGGCCGCCTGCTACCGGCTGGTGTCCCACTTTGGCATGAGCGATCTCATCTACAACCACATCACCGCGCGCATACCCGGGCCCGAGGGCCATCTGCTGATCAATCCCTACGGCATGATGTACGACGAAATCACCGCTTCCAGCCTGATCAGGATAGACCTGGACGGGAACGTGCTGGACAATCCCGGCGAGTACGGCATCAACGCTGCGGGCTACGTGATCCACAGCGCCGTGCACGGCGCGCGCCACGACGTGCAATGCGTCATCCATACCCACACGCGGGCCGGCATGGCGGTATCGGCGCTGCAATGCGGCCTGCTGCCGCTGACCCAGACCGCCATGCGCTTCGCCAAGATTCCCTACCACGACTATGAGAGCGTGGCCATCGACCTGGACGAGCGCGCGCGCCTGGTGGCGGACCTGGGCCAGTCCGAGGCGATGATCCTGCGCAACCACGGCCTGCTAGCCGCCGGCCCGAGCATCGCGCAGGCATTCAACACACTGTATTGGCTGGAGATGGCCTGCAAGGCGCAGGTCGACGCCCTGGCCGCCAACCGCGAACTATGCGTGCCGCCGCCAGAGGTCGTCGAGAAGACCTGGCACCTGTATCAGCCGACAACGCGCCGCCCCTTCGGCGAACTGGAATGGCCGGCCATGGTGCGTCTGATGGACAGGAAGGATCCTGGCTACCGCGATTGAGCCCCTGCCTGGTCTCGCCCCAGAAGGTCGATGCCGGCCGCGCTGTCCGCGCCGTCCGGCAGGATCGCGGCGAGGCTGGTCTTGACCTCCACGAAGTACGGCGCGGCCGAGGCCAGCCCGCGGGCGATGGCCGCGGCCACCTGGTCCGGATGGGTGACATACTCGGTCTGCATGCCGAAGGCGCGCGCCATCATCGCGAAATCGGGACTTGCCAGATTGGTGCCCGCGTAGCGCCCGGGATAGGTGCGCGCCTGATGCAGGCGGATGGAGCCATAGCAATTGTTGTTGGAGACGATGAAGAACACCGGCAGTCCGCGCTCGGCCGCGGCCATCATCTCGTTGCCCGTCATCATGAAGCCGCCGTCGCCAACCAGGCACACCACCTTGCCATGCGGATTGCGCAGCTGCGAGGCAATCGCCGCCGGCGTGCCGTAGCCCATGGCGCCCGATTGCGAGGCCATCAGCCGTTGCGGGTAGACGAAGGGAAAGTGGCGATACACCGGCGCCGCGAAGGTGCCCGCGTCCAGGCAAACCATGAGGTCCGGCGGCGCCTGTTCTGCCAGCGCTCGCACCACCGACACGAAGGGCACGCCATCGTCGGCCTTTGGATCGGGCCAGGCGGCGGAGCGCTCGCGGATCGCGCGCAAGGATTCCGCCCAGTCCTCGCGCCCGCCACGGTCCGCCGCCGGCAGCGCGGCCAGCGCCTGCGCCGTGGCCACCGGATCCGCGATGATGCCCACGTCCGCCGCAAAGTGCTGGTTCACGAAATGCGCGTCGGCATGGCAATGCACCAGCGTCTGCGACGGCCTGGGATAGGCCGGAAACGTGTAGCCCTGGGTGGTGATGTCGCCCAGGCGCGTGCCCAGGGCCAGGATCAGATCGCTGGAATCGAACGCCTCCACCTGCGCGGGCTGCGTCGCCAGGTCCAGGTCGCCGGCGTACAGCGGATGCGTGTTGGGGAACAAGTCATGCTGGCGGAACGATACTGCCACCGGTATGCCGTGCCGCTCCGCCAGCTGCCGCAGCGCCTCGCGGCCGCCCGGCGCGTTGAAGGCGCCCCCGGCAATGATCAGCGGCTTGCGGGCGGCGTCCAGCAAGGCTTGCAGTCGCGCCAGCGCGGCGGGCGCCGGCTGCGCGGGACTGGCCGGCTCGGCCACCCAGTCCGGTTGCGGCACGCAGGCCTGCTGGACGTCTTCCGGCACCACCAGCACCACTGGCCCTGGCGTACCCGAAGCGGCCACGCGCAAAGCCTTGAAAGCGGCCCAGGCCACGTCCTCGGGCGCCGCCACCTCATGCACCCATTTGGCGATCGAACCGAACATCTTCTGGTAATCGATCTCCTGGAAGGCCTCCTTGCGCAGGTCCTTGCGCGGCACTTGCCCGATCAGCAGGATCAGCGGCACGCCGTCCTGCTGCGCGGCATGCACGCCGATGGCTGCATTCGCCGCGCCCGGTCCCCTGGACACCATGACCACGCCCGGGCGGCCCGTCAACCGGCCATCGGCGCACGCCATGAATGCCGCGCCCCCTTCGTGCCTGCAGGTCACCACGTCGATGCCGGCGAAATCGTGCAAGGCGTCGAGCACGCCCAGATAGCTTTCGCCAGGGACCAGGAAGACCCGGTCGATGCCGTTGCGGGCGAAGACCCCGAGCAAGGCGTGGGAAGACGTGTTCAGTTCGGCAGCAGGTGTCATGGAGGGCAGGAAACCAAGGGCAAGCGCGCAGGCGCGGGTCTGATACGCAGGAATTCTAGGGTGGCTGGCGGCAGGCCATGTAGGCATACTGTGCCTATCAGATATACAAAAAACGCACACAAGGAGGAGCCGCCCGCAAGCGCTGGCGGCGAGACATCGCGATGGACCTGCGCAAGATCGAAAACCTGATCCACGTGGCCGACTCGGGCAGCTTCTCCAAGGCCGCCTCGGTGCTGGGCATCGCGCAATCGGCGCTGGGCCGCCAGGTCAGAAAACTGGAAGACGAATGCGGCTGCGCCCTGCTCTATCGCAACGGCCGCGGCGTGTCCTTGACCCCGGAAGGCGAGAAACTGCTGGATAGCCTGCGCCCCTTGCTGGCGCAAATGGCGCGGGTGGTGACCGAATTCCATGACGAGCAGAAATCGCCCTCCGGCCAGGTCACGCTGGGCCTGACGCCCACGCTGTCCCACATGGTCGGCATGCCGCTGGTGGCGGCAGTCTGGAAGCGCCATCCGCGCATCCAGCTCAACGTCATCACCGGCTACAGCGGCTATGTGCACGAATGGCTGGCCAACGCCCGCGTCGACATCGCGGTGCTGCACGATGCGCGGCGTTCCCAGCACGTGGTGGTCGATCCCCTGGCCGAGCTGGACCTGGCGCTGGTATCGCCCGCACAGAACCTGTCCCCCGCCGCGCGGGCCTTGCCCTCCATCGACTTCGCTCAGCTGGGCGATCTGCCCCTGGCGCTGCCCACGCGCAGCCATGGTCTGCGCCGCACGCTGGAACAGGCGGCAGCGCAGGCCGATGCGCCCCTGAATGTCGTGTTCGAAATGGACGCGCTGGAACTGATGAAGGAAATCGTCTTGAACGGACTGGCCCACACGGTGCTGGCCCTGCCTGCGGTGGTAGGCGAATTGAACAGCGGCCAGCTCGTCGCCCGCAGGATCGTCAATCCCGCCCTGTCCACCCGCCTGATGCTGGCTACCGCATCGAACCGGCCGCTGACGCAGGCGGTGAAGATAGTGCAGGACATCCTGCGTGAATTGCTGCGGGACATGGTGGAGGCGGAGCCTTATCGGTCGTACATGCGGATGGCGGATGCGCGGTCGGCACCGCCATGAGGTTTTGCCGCCTTCCATCCCCCCGCATCACCTCGGCACCGGCAACGGCGGCGCAGGCGTCAGCGGCCCCGTCGGCACGCCGCGCTGCGCCGGCATCGGCGGCAGGCGGGATGGCGCGGGGCTCATCCAGCCGGGCTGGCGGCTCGGTCCGCTGGAGGGCGGCGCGGGCGGGCCAGGCGGCCTGCCCGCGGTGGCGCAACCGGTGCCCAGGCAGGGTTCCTGGGTAGCGCCCGGATTGACCAGCCGGGGACATGATGCGCCGACGCAGGCATCGGGTATGACGCGGGCCGAAGGCGGGGGTTGGGGAACCGCGGGTCCGGCGCCTTGCGCGACGGCTGGCCCGCAGGCCGCCGCCAGCAGCGCGGCGGCGCAAAGAATTTTCATGGCTGCAGCCCCTCTGCCCCTGGTCTGCGGCCGCGCGCGATGTTGCCTGCGCAGCCCGGGCCCGCGTCGCGCCGGGGCCTGGACGGACGCGGGATGATTCCAGTGTGCTCCCGCGCCTGAATGCCTGTCCAGGCAGCCCCGCCGTCAATCCAGCCGGATATCCGCGCTTTTCACCACCGACGCCCAGCGCGCGCGTTCGCTGTTGAAGAACTGCGCCAGTTCGGCGGGATTGCGGGTGACGATTTCAGCGCCCTGTTCGTTCAACTGCGCCTTCACGTCCGGCTGGTTGACGATCTGCGCCATCAGTTCCGACAAGCGGATGGCGACGGGATCGGTCGTGGTCACGGGCGCCATCACCCCTTGCCAGGTGCCGGACTCGAAGCCCGCCACGCCCTGTTCGGAAATGGTGGGGATGTCAGTCACCAGTTGCATGCGTTCGCGCTTGGAGATCGCGATCGGCCGCAGCTTGCCGGCCTTGATGTGGGGCAACGTGGCCAGCAACCCATTCATGATGACCTGGGTCTGCCCGCCTATGGTGTCCGTCACCGCCTGCGAACCGCCCTTGTAGGGCACATACTCCCATTGCGCGCCCGTCGCCTGCTGCACGGCGACCGCGGCCAGATGCGGCGCGCTGCCGATCGCCGTGACCGCGAAGTTCAGGCGCTGCTTCTTCGACAGGGCCACCAGTTCGGTCACCGTCTTGGCCGGCACGTCGGGATGCACGGCCAGCACGTGCGGCGAATAGGCCAGCATGCCGACCGCGCGCAAGTCCTTGGACGGATCGAAAGACAGCTTGGTGTACACGGACGGACTGATCGCCAGCGCCCCCACGTCGCACAAGAGCACGGTATGGCCCTCTTGCGCCGCCTGCACCACCAGGCCGGCGCCCAGGTTGCCATTGGCTCCAGGCTTGTTCTCGACCACCACGGTCTGCTTCAGGGCGTCGGCCAGGCGCGGCGCCAGGATGCGCGCGATGATGTCCGACGAGCCGCCGGGCGGGTAAGGCACGATGATGCGGACCGCGCGCGTCGGCCAGTCGCCCGGCTGCGCCCATGCCGGCAACCACGGCGACAGGCATAGCGCCGCAGCGCCGCCCAGGAATTGTCTCTTGCTCGGGTTCATGCAGTCTCCTCTGGAATTATCTTGCGCGCGGACGCCGTCCCCGGCGCACTGCCGCAGCCTTTTGGGAACGGCCGCCGCGCGCACCTGCGCCAGCTTCGTCCGGCTAGACCATAGTCATCGTACAACTATGAAATTATTATTGGAAAGCAAAATATATCCCTATCGGGTATGCACCTATCCCGGCGCCTACGGCAATGAATTTTCCTTGAATGGCGATATTTCATGTTGTACGATGACTTACCACTTAAACAGGCTGCCGGCAGACTTTGCCGTTCGATGGCGCCCCATACGGATCAACGCAACATGACCACCCCGCAGGAACTCAAGCACATCGTTTCGGAAGGCTTGCTGTCTTTCCCCGTCACCGATTTCGACCAGAACGGCGACTTCAACGCCAGGAACTATGCGCAGCGCCTGGAATGGCTGGCGCCCTACGGCGCGACCGCCCTGTTCGCCGCCGGCGGCACGGGCGAGTTCTTTTCGCTGGCGCCAGAGGAATACGCCGACGTCATCCGCACCGCGGTGCAAACCTGCGCGGGCAAGGTTCCCATCCTGGCCGGCGCGGGCGGTCCGACCCGCACTGCCATCGCCTACGCGCAAGAAGCCGAGCGCCTGGGCGCCAAGGGCATACTGCTGCTGCCCCACTACCTGACCGAGGCTTCGCAACAGGGCATCGCGACGCACGTCGAGCAGGTCTGCAAATCCGTGAACATCGGCGTCATCGTCTACAACCGCGCACAGTCGCGCCTGTCGGCCGACAGCCTGGCGCAACTGGCCGAACGCTGCCCCAACCTGGTGGGTTTCAAGGACGGCGTGGGCGATATCGAAGCCATGGTGCGCATCCGCCGCAAGCTGGGCGACCGCTTTTCCTACCTGGGCGGCCTGCCCACGGCCGAGGTCTATGCCGCCGCCTACCGCGCGCTGGGCGTGCCGGTCTATTCGTCGGCCGTGTTCAATTTCGTGCCGCGTATGGCCATGGACTTCTACCGCGCGATCGCCGCGGGCGACCATGAGACCACCAACCGCCTGCTGGACGATTTTTTCCTGCCGTACCTCGACATCCGCAACCGCGTGCCGGGATATGCCGTCAGCATCGTCAAGGCCGGCGCCAAATTGGTCGGTCACGATGCGGGTCCCGTACGCGCGCCTCTGACGGACTTGCGGACTGAAGAACTGGAGATGCTGGACGCCTTGATCCGCAAGCTCGGCCCGCAGTAAGAGACGCTCCCTGGCGGTGGTATATATAGACCCGTCCAGCCACACCAGGGAGTCCGACCATGGCGCGTCGACGCAGCCTCGCGTTTCTGCTCAGCATGCTTGCCGCGCCCGCGGGCGCAGACGTGATCTACGACAACCATGGACTGGTGGTCGAAGCCGCCACCGGCAGCCGCAGCGACTGGAACACCGGCCAGCGACAGACCACCCGCGCCACCACCATCACCTACCGGGGCCAGCCACTTTGCGGCAAGGACGTCGGCGCCCTGCTCTATCCCGATGGCCAGCGCATCGAGGCCCGCGCCTTCTTCTGCGCGTCCACCGCCAAGGCCTTGGAAACGGATGCCGTGCTGGCCTACTTCACCAGTTCCAGCGCCAATACCGTGCTGGCGCAACTGCGTGTGGCCAACGGCGCGCTGCGGGTCGAGCGCCTGGCCTTGTCCGCCAAGCCCGAGCGCGACCGCATCTCCACGACCCGCTTCGAAGACGCGCGCCTGCCCGGCTGGACACGCGTCCAGACTTCCTGGAACGAAACCGTGATGATCCGCCACGCGCCGCTTGCCGCCCTGAACCTGGGCCCGGGCAAGCTGCTGGACGTGGCCGACGGCGTGGCCTTCCTGGCCGTGCCGCCAGGCAGGGACGTGATCGAGATCGAGCCCACCAAGCGGGTCAAGGATGCCGATGGCTATCTGCAGATCGTGCCGGCCATCACCAAGTTCGTGGACACTCCGGTGGCGTTCCGCGCGGTGCGCATGAGCGACGGGCGCGAACTGGCCCGCCTGGATTTCAAGGACCCTTGCCTGCGCCTGCCCGCGATCCAGTTCGACCGGCCGGACGCGCTATCCAAGACGTCGGCAGCGCCCGACGTGGCCTTCGACGACGTGCCGGCCTGGCGCGCCGCCACCCTGCAGCTGACGCAGGCGGCGCAGGGGCGCACCGCGCTGCGCCTGCAGCCGGGCGTGGCCCTGCCGCGCAAGCCTGGCTGCGCGCCGGGTTGATCTCGCCCGCTCAGATCAGGAACTGGCGATAGGCCTCGTTGGCGGTTTCTTCGGTATGGGCGTAGCCCAACTGCCGCAGGAATGCGTCCAGCGCGGCGCTGTCCGCCAAGGGAGCCTGGATGCCGACCAGCGCCGAGCTGAACTCCGTGCCCTGGTTGCGGTAGTGGAACAGGCTGATGTTCCAGTTGGGCGCCATCTCGGACAGGAACTTCATCAGGGCGCCGGGACGCTCAGGAAACTCGAAGCGGAACAGGCGCTCGCCGGCTGCCAGCGGCGAGCGGCCGCCCACCATGTAGCGGATGTGCTGCTTGGACACTTCGTTGTTGCTCAGGTCGCCGACGGAGAAACCCTGCTCCTGCAGCGCCGTCATGATTTCCGCGGCGTCGCCGCGCCGCGAGATCTGCATGCTGACGAAGATGTGAGCGGTACGCGCATCGGCGATGCGGTAGTTGAATTCCGTCACGCTGCGCTGGCCGATCACGCTGCAGAAGCGGCGGAAGCTGCCGCGCTCTTCCGGCACCGTCACGGCAAAGACCGCCTCGCGGGCTTCGCCGACCTCGGCGCGGTCCGCCACGAAGCGCAGGCGGTCGAAGTTCATGTTCGCACCCGAGGTCACCGCCACCATGGGCAGGCCTTGCACGCCTTCGCGTTCCACGTACTTCTTCAGCCCGGCCACCGCCAGCGCGCCGGCCGGCTCCAACACGCTGCGCGTGTCCAGGAATACGTCCTTGATCGCCGCGCAGACCGCGTCCGTATCCACCAGGATGATCTCGTCCAGGTGTTCACGGCACAGGCGGAAGGTCTCCTCGCCCACCAGCTTGACCGCCGTGCCGTCCGAGAACAGGCCCACCTCGGGCAGGTTGACCCGTTCGCCCACCTGCATGGACAGCGACATGGCGCAGGAATCCTCGGTCTGCACGCCGATGACCTTGACGCCCGGATCCACCGCCTTGATGTAGGTCGCCACGCCCGCGGCCAGCCCGCCGCCGCCGATCGGCACGAAGACAGCATGCAAGGGGCCCGCGTGCTGGCGCAGGATTTCCATGCCCACCGTGCCCTGGCCGGCGATCACATAGGGATCGTCAAAGGCCGGGATGAAGGTCAGGTCCTGCGCGCTGGCCAGCTTCTGGGCGTGGCCGTAGGCATCGCTATACGAATCGCCCGCCTGCACCACCGTCACCGTGGGGCCGCCATGCGCCTTGACCGCATCCACCTTCACCTGCGGCGTGGTCTGCGGCACCACGATGATGGCGCGCACACCCATCCTGGCCGCCGAGATCGCCACGCCCTGCGCATGGTTGCCGGCGGACGCCGTGATCACGCCGCGATCCAGCGCGGCCTGCGGCGTATTGCGCATCTTGTTGTAGGCGCCGCGCACCTTGAAGGAGAAGACCGGTTGATTGTCCTCGCGTTTGAAGTAGACCGGATTGCCCAGCCGGGCCGACAGGCCGCGGGCGCGGTCCAGCTCGGTTTCGCGGGCGATGTCGTAAATGCGGGCGGTCAGGATCTGCCTCAGGTATTCCATCGGCGTAGCCCGGCCGTCCTGGAATGCGGTCGGCGTGGCGGTTTGCTGGCTGGCTTGCGGGGTGTGGTGCATCTGGCTCTCTGCTTCGGTGTGCTTGCCCGGCAGAGGCGGCCACAAAAAACCCGCCTCGTGGGGCGGGTGGCTGTGACTGTTGCGGTCGCGCGCTAACCCACCATTCCAGGAATGATGGTAATAATCAGCGAAATGCGGACGGCGCGGAAATTCATGGGGACGTAGCTTCCTCCTTGTGCGGCGCTTTGTCAAACGGGCAATCGGCCATGGCGCGCCTGATTTAATATGTCCCCGTTTAATTTGGCGCCATTATGGCCACATCCCGGCCGAATCCGCGGGTTTTTGCTGCGCAGCAGGCGTAGCGCGGTATTACAATGGAAGGTTCGTGGCAGTCGCACTTCCCCAAATCAAAAAAGGGCAGGCGCCAGCCATGTTGGGTATACGCCTTCCGACCAGGTCCTGGACGCGTCCGCGTGCTTGCCCATACGAACCCACTCTCCGACAACATCTACCGGCTTCTGGCCGCATAGCATGTTCGGGTTTGCGCCTAGCGCCTGCCGAACAGATTCAAGGATCATGTCTCTTACTCCGAAGATTATCTATACCCTCACCGATGAAGCTCCGGCGCTTGCAACCCGTTCGCTGCTGCCCATCGTCCAGGCTTTCGCAAAGCCCGCAGGCATCACGGTCGAGACCCGCGACATCTCGCTGGCCGGCCGCATCATCTCGGTCTTCCCCGACTACCTCGAAGACAGCCAGAAACTGGGCGATGCCCTGTCGGAACTCGGCGCCCTCGCCGTGCAGCCCGAAGCCAACATCATCAAGCTGCCCAACATCAGCGCGTCCATGCCGCAGTTGAAGGCCGCCATCAAGGAACTCCAGGACCAGGGCTACAAGCTGCCCGACTACCCGGACGCCCCCGCCAACGACACCGAGCGCGACGTCAAGGCCCGCTACGACAAGGTCAAGGGCAGCGCCGTGAACCCGGTCCTGCGCGAAGGCAACTCCGACCGCCGCGCCCCGCTGTCCGTCAAGAACTACGCCCGCAAGCACCCGCACAAGATGGGCGCCTGGTCGGCTGACTCCAAGTCGCACGTCGCCCACATGAGCGAAGGCGACTTCTACGGCACCGAAAAGTCGGCGCTGATTTCGGAAGCCGGCGACGTCAAGATCGAACTGACCGCCGCCGACGGCGCGAAGACCGTCCTGAAGGAAAAGACCCCGGTCAAGGCCGGCGAGATCATCGACGCCGCCGTGCTGTCCACGGCCAAGCTGAAGTCCTTCCTGCAAGCCCAGATCGACGATGCCCGCGCCACCGGCGTGCTGTTCTCGGTGCACCTGAAAGCCACGATGATGAAGGTCTCCGACCCGGTCATCTTCGGCCACGTCGTGTCCGTGTTCTACAAGGACGTGCTGGCCAAGCACGCCGACGCGCTCAAGCAAGCGGGCTTCGATCCCAACAACGGCATCGGCGACCTGTACGCCAAGATCCAGTCCCTGCCCGCTGACAAGCAGGCCGAGATCACCGCTGACATCGACGCCGGCTACAAGACCCTGCCGCAGCTGGCCATGGTGAACTCCGACCGCGGCATCACCAACCTGCACGTGCCCAGCGACGTCATCGTCGACGCGTCCATGCCCGCCATGATCCGCGACTCGGGCAAGATGTGGAACGCCGAAGGCAACCTGCAGGACGCCAAGGCCGTGATCCCCGACCGCAGCTACGCCGGCGTCTACCAGGCCGTCATCGAAGACTGCAAGCGCAATGGCGCCTATAACCCGGTCACGATGGGCAGCGTGCCCAACGTCGGCCTGATGGCCCAGGCCGCCGAGGAATACGGCTCGCACAACAAGACCTTCGTCATCCCGGCTGCCGGCACCGTGCGCGTCACCGACGCTTCGGGCAAGGTGCTGCTGGAACAGGCCGTCGAAGCCGGCGACCTCTGGCGCATGTGCCAGACCAAGGACGCCGCCGTGCAGGACTGGGTCAAGCTGGCCGTCACGCGCGCCCGCGCCACCAAGACGCCCGCCGTGTTCTGGCTGGACGAAAACCGCGCCCACGACGCGCAGATCATCGCCAAGGTCAAGCACTACCTGAAGGACCACGACACCAGCGGCCTGGATCTGCGCATCCTGAGCCCGGTGGAAGCCACCAAGTTCTCGGTCAAGCGCATCCGCGAAGGCCTGGACACCATCTCGGTGACCGGCAACGTGCTGCGCGACTACCTGACCGACCTGTTCCCCATCATGGAACTGGGCACCAGCGCCAAGATGCTGTCGATCGTGCCGCTGGTCGCCGGCGGCGGCCTGTTTGAAACGGGCGCGGGCGGTTCCGCCCCCAAGCACGTGCAACAGTTCCTGGAAGAAGGCTTCCTGCGCTGGGATTCGCTGGGCGAGTTCATGGCCCTGGCAGAATCGCTGGACCACCTGGGCCGCAGCTACGGCAACGCCCGCGCACAGGTCCTGGCCAAGACCCTGGACCTGGCGACCGCCAAGTTCCTGGACGAGAACAAGTCGCCCGAGCGCAAGGTCGGCGGCCTGGACAACCGCGGCAGCCACTACTACCTGGCCATGTACTGGGCCCAGGCCGTGGCCGCGCAGACTGACGACCGCGAACTGGCTGCCCTGTTCGCGGCGCCGGCCCGCGCGCTGGCCGACGGCGAGGACAAGATCCTGGCCGAACTGAAGGCTGCCCAGGGCAAGCCCGTCGACATCGGCGGCTACTACCAGCCCAACGAAGCCCTCGCCAGCCAGGCCATGCGCCCCAGCGCCACGCTGAACCAGGCCCTGGCCTCGATCGGCTAAGCGCCTGCCGCGCATAGCGGCAAGTAAAAGGCCGGCAGCCCTCGGGCAGCCGGCCTTTTTTCATGCGCTCGGGTTCAGGGCCTGGGCTGCGGCATTGGGGTCGGATTGGCGGACGGCAGACCGGCGCACGCACGCTGGCGGAACGCCGCGTCCACGTCGATGCGCCAAATACTCCGCTTCTCGCTTGCAAGCCGCGCGGCCACGCCGTTGAGTACGGGATATCGTCCGCCGTCCTCCTTCTGGCCCCAGATCCAGAAACGCGCCCCGTCGGCGGCCTCGCACATGCGCAGACGCAAGTCCTGGTCGTCGATCAGCACGCGCTTGCCCGTGGCCGGATCGAATTGCGCCGCGTCGTACAGCTCCTTGCGCCAGTTGTCCCGCTTGGGGATATCGGGGTTCCGCCAGTCGTCGACGATCCAGGCGGGCTCGCGGGCCCGGGTATAGAAACCCAGGTCGAAGGGCAAGGCATGCAGCGCGACCTGTATGTCTTGCGGCTGCATTTCGCCGCGCAGTTCCCGCGCCTGCGGCCCCGCGCTGCCGCGCGGATTCGATGCCCCGACGATGACCGCGGCCACGCAGATCACGGCCGACACCCCGGCGGCGATCCAGACGCCCCTGTGCTTGCCCGCCGCCCAGGCAGGCGCGATACGCTCGCTGACCAGGAACGCCAGCGGCGGAAACACCGGCAGCACATAGCCGATCAGCTTGGAATGCGGGATGGAAAAGAACACAATCACGACCGCCATCCAGATCGCCGCCAGGCGGCGCAGGCCCTGCGGATCGGCTTCGCGCCAGTAAGACGGCCTGAAGACCGACGCGCCCCAAATCGACCACGGCAGCGCCAACCCCGCCACGATGGGCAGGTAGAACCAGAACGGCTGCGCGTTGTTGAAGCCTCCCTGCGAAAAACGCTCGAACTGCTGGTAGACGAAGAAGTACTGGTAGAAGCCGGGATAACGCAGCTCCATCAGCCAGAACCAGGGCACCGCCACTGCCGCGAACGCCAGCAAGGCTGGCACCCACAGCAAGGCGCGCACGCCGGGCCAGTCGCGGCGCAGCAGCAGCCAGGCCAGCACGATGGCGCCGGGCAGCGCCACTCCGATCAGTCCCTTGGCCAGCACCGCCAGCGCAGCCAGCACGCCCGTGGCCACCGACATCGCGCGGAACGGCCGCCCCGCGGCGCGGCGCAAGACGGCGTCGGCGGCTGCCAGCACGCACAGCGTGATCATGCTGGCCACCAGCATGTCCATATTGGCGAACTGGGCGGCGCCGAAGAACAGCGGCATCATGCCCAGGATCACCACGGCCCAACGCGCTTGCGCGGCATTGCGGTAGCGCGCCACGAAGGCATAGAGCCCGGCGCCCGCGCTCCAGGCGCCCAGCAGCGACGGCAGCCGCGCACTGAATTCGTGCACGCCGAACAGCACATAGCTGATCTGGGCCAGCCAGTAATACAGCGGCGGCTTGTGGAAGTACGGCATGCCGTCAAGCAGCGGCACCATGGGCGAGCCGCTGCGCAGCATCTCCCAGGCCACTCCGGCGTAACGGCCTTCGTCGGGCAAGGTCAGCCAGCGGGCCCAGGCCAGCGCGCCCAGCCAGAGAGCCAGGCACGCCAGCACCAGCCAGCCTGGAAAGGCAGCGCGGCGCGCCGCAGGCGCCATCGATGCGGTCATGGAAACGCTCATGCCCGGCGCTCCGGCAAGGCGCGCGCAGAGAGGCGGCGCTGAGCGGAAGCAAGCTGCTGCGGGGGCGCCGCGGAATGGGAAGCAAAAGGCATGGGGATCCGGGAAAGGTTCAGGAAAATGCAAGATTTCGCGCAGTATCGCCAAGCGCGCGTCAAGCTTTCATGAAATTTCCGGAAAAGCCGCCGCTTCCTAGGACGGATGCAGCCGGTCCAGCCTGAGCCGCCCGCGCTCGTCGGTCAGGCGGCGCATGGCGCCGTAGGCTGCGGCGATCGCCGCCATGCCGCTGGCGCCGCACAGCAGGAACATCAGCAGGATCTGGTACTTGGCGGCCTCGATCGGATCCATGCCGGCGATGATCTGCCCGGTCATGATGCCCGGCAGCGTGATGATGCCGGCGGCCGACATCTGGTTGATGCTGGGCACGATGCCGCGCCGCACGGATTCGCGCAGCAAGGACGAAAATGCCTCGTGCACGGTCGCGCCCAGCGCCAGCCTCGCCTCGATCGCCAGCTTTTCCCGGCGAGCGCCGGACAGCACCCCGTCCAGCGCCAGGCTGGCGGCGTTGAGCACGCTGCCCAACACGATGCCGATCAGCGCGATGGTGTAGCGCGGGTCGTACCAGGGGTCCGGACGCAGCGCCGTGTTCAGGATGAACAGCACCGTGATGACCGTGGTCCCCGCCACTGCCATCGCGCCGACCCAGCCGTTGCCGCGTTGCGTCAGCCTGGCCTTCGGGCGCGCGGCGACCTCCCTGGCCGCCAGCGCCATCATCACCGCCACCACCAGCGCCGTCAGCCAGGGGGCGGCGTGCGCGAACACGATGCGCAGAATGTGGCCGACCAGCAGCAGCTGCACCACGGTGCGCAGCGCGGCCCACAGTACCTGTCGCTGCAGGTTCAGGCGCAAGGCGAAGGAAATGCCGGCGCTGAGCAGCACCAGCAGCGAGGCTATGGCCAGGTCCGAGGCCTGCAGCTTGATCACGTCCATAGCGGCTCCAACCTGCCTTGTTCCATGCGCCAGGAACGCCGCGCAAGCCGTTCGGCCTGGGCTGGACTATGGGTCACCATCAGGATCCCCGCCCCGCCCTCCAGGTAGCGCCGCAGCTCCGCTTCGACCTGGTCCGTGGCCGCCTGGTCCAGCGCCGCGGTCGGCTCGTCCAGCAGCAGCACGCGCGGCGCCAGCGCCAATGCGCGCACCAGGCCCAGGCGCTGGCGTTCGCCCGTGGACAGTTCATGCACCAAGGCGTCCAGCTTGTCCGCGGACAGCCCCAGGCGTTGCATGATGGCCAAGGCCCGGGCGCGGTCCGTGAAATGCCGCGCGACCAGGTCGTCCCACCAGCCGGCCTCGGCCTGGCAATACATGACCTGCCGGCGCCATTCGTAGCCCCGCATGCCCGAGCGCGGCCGGCCATCCAGCAAGGCCTCGCCATGCCCAGGGTCCAGATCGGCGGTCTGGCGCAGCAACAGGGATTTGCCTGAGCCCGAAGGACCCATGATGGCTGCGCACTCGCCCGCGGCGAGATCCAGGCTGACGGGAGAGAGGCGTTCGCTGTAAATACCGCGCAGCCTGAGCAGCGGGTGGGCGTCGATGGTGGTGTTCGGCATGGATAGAGATCTTAGCGCCTGGCGCCGCCCTGCTCCTGGAGCCACATCGGCGATGCGTTACTCTCAAGTACCCCTGGGCTGCCGCGTAACATGCGGCGATGGCGCGCCGCGCATTGCAGCCTGTCTGCCTTTTCAGGAGTATCGATGGAAGTTTCCTTGAGTTGCAGAATGGGCGGTCCCGAGGCCGGAGCCGCCTGGCTCGCCAGCATCGTCCAGCTTCGGCCGAAGCTGAAGTCCGCGTTGGCGGACCTGTCCGTCAACGGCCTGGGAACCATCGACATCGAGTTGTGGATCGGCGGCAGCATCACCGACTACGGACCAGAAGGCTTTTCCTCCACCGCCAGGTACTACGCGAAAAAGGAGTCCTTGTTGCTTGCCATCTCCGTACCCAAGACGGTGGCGGCGGCCTCCCCGCAAGAGCGGCCGGAACATACCGTGGAGGACTGGCTGGCCGACGGCTTCCGTTCCGCCCAGCTCCCGCGCAGCGCCCAGAAGCTGCCCTTTGCGCTCATCGCAGAGACGGTCTGCTCTTCCCTGGGCACCTCCCGGCAATGACAAGCACCGCTGAGAAATGAAAAAGCCCGCCTGAGCGAGCCTTGTCCTGCAACGCAGACGCCTCAGAGCATATGCGCCAGGAATTCGCGGCTGCGCGCCTCTTGCGGGGCGCGGAAGAAATCCGCCGAAGGCGCTTCCTCGATAATGCGGCCTTCGTCCATGAAGATGACCCGGTGCGCGACTTCGCGCGCAAAGCCCATTTCATGAGTGACGACCAGCATGGTCATGCGTTCGTCGGCCAGCTGCTTCATGGTGCGCAGCACTTCGCCGGTCAGTTCCGGGTCCAGTGCCGAGGTGGGCTCGTCGAACAACATGATGTCCGGCTCCATGGCCAGCGCGCGGGCGATCGCCACGCGCTGCTTCTGGCCGCCGGACAGGCGCGTCGGATAGTTGTCGCGCTTGTTCAGCAGGCCGACCTTGCGCAGCAGCTCTTCCGCCTTGGGAACGATCTGGGCGCGGCTCATCCCCTTGACGGTGATGGGCGCCTCGATGATGTTCTGCAGCACGGTCATGTGCGGGAACAGGTTGAACGACTGGAACACCATGCCCATCTTGCGGCAGATACGGCGCACGTCGGCGTCGCTGGCGTACTGGCTGCGTCCGCCCGGCACGGCCCGGGCCATGGCCTCGCCTTCGACCTCGATGCTGCCCTCGTCGATGGTTTCCAGATGGTTCAGGCAGCGCAGGAAGGTGCTCTTGCCGGAGCCGGACGGTCCGATCACCGCCACAACTTCGCCCTGGCCCAGGGTCAGCGACACGCGGTCCAGCACGCGGTTGGAGCCGAACGACTTGATGATTTCGCGGGCCTCGATCATGACGGGACGCGCGGACGGAGAATTACTGGTCATATTTGGCATAGCGCTTTTCCATGTGCTGGAAGAACCACGTCAGGATCAGCGTCATGATGAGATAGAAGGCGGCGGCAACCAGGAACGGCGTGGTCGTGAAGTCGCGCTGCACGATGCCGCGCGCGGTGCGCAGAATGTCGTTGAGCGCCAGTACGTAGATGAGCGAGGTGTCCTTGACCAGCGTGATGGTCTCGTTGCTCATGGGCGGCAGCACCCGCTGCACCATCTGCGGCAGCACGATGCGGCGCAGGGTCTGCAGATAAGTCATGCCCAGGACCTTGCTGCCCTCGTACTGGCCGCGGTCCACCGACTGGATGCCGGCGCGGAAGATCTCGGCGAAATAGGCCGCGTAGTTCAGCGCGAAGGCCACCACGGCGGCGGGAAAGTCCGGCAGACGGATGCCGATCACAGGCACGAACGGCAGCGCGAAGTAGATGAACAGCATCTGCAGCATCAGCGGCGTGCCGCGCATGAGCCAGATGTAGCCGTTAACCAGGCTGCTGGCCAGCCGCCATTTGGAAATCCGCACCAGCGCCAGCACCAGGCCCAGCGGGACGGCCAGCGCCAGCGTGATGAAAAACAGCGTCAAGGTGACTTTCGCGCCTTGCGCCAGTGGCCCCAATAGGGAGAGTACGTAGTCCATGCTTGGGTTCGCGCCGTCAGCGTCCGCGGACGCCAGGGCAAGATCGTTTCATGAGTAAGCCCGCCTGGCGCATGGCGCCGCGGCGGGCTGCGAAATACAGGCCGGGACGCCCGGGCCCAATGGCCGCGGACGCCGCCCGCCCCTTACTTGATGATGTTGGCGCCGAACCACTGGGTGGCGATGCGGCCGGCGGTGCCGTCCTGCTTCATCGAATCCAGGGTCTTGTCCAGCTTGCCCAGCAGCTCGGTGTCGTCCTTGCGCACGCCGACGCCGTAGTCTTCGGTGCCGAAGTTCTCGTCCAGGACGCGGTATTCGCCGGCGCGCTTGCTGATCAGGTAGCGGCCCACCACTTCGTCCACCACGATGGCGTCCAGGCGGCCGGCGGCCAGGTCCATCAGCGCGGTGACGTTGTCGCCGAACTTCTTGACTTCCTTGATCTGGGCGGCGACTGGGTCCTTGGCGATGGCGTCGGTGGCGCTGCTGCCGTCCTGGGCGCCCACGACCTTGCCCGCCAGGTCAGCCTTGAGCTTCACGGGCGAGGCGTTGCCGACGATGATGATCTGGTGGTTGGCCATGTAGGGCGCGGTGAAGCTGATGTTCTTCTTGCGCTCTTCGGTGATGGTCAGGCCGTTCCACAGCACGTCGACGCGCTTGCCGTTGAGTTCGGCTTCCTTGGCGCTCCAGTCGATGGGCTTGAACTCCACTTCCAGGCCCAGGCGCTTGCTGGCTTCCTTGGCCATGTCGATGTCAAAACCGACGATCTGGTTGTTCGAATCGCGGAAACCCATCGGCGGGAAGTTGTCATCCAGGCCAACCACGACCTTCTTGGCGGCGGCAGGCGCCTGCGCGCTGGCGGCGGGCGCATTGTCGCTGGGACCGCAAGCGGTCAGCAGCGCGGTTGCGGAAGCGAGGAGTACAGCTGTCAGTTTTTTCATCGTTATGGATGCGCCGGGCGCAAGAATGAAGAATGCCGGAATGGCCAGTCAAAAAGCCGCGAGCCGGTATTTTAGCCTCCCCCGCGACCGCGGGCGCGGACCCGGGCTGGCGTGCGCTATTGCGCCGGGTGGAAACGCTCCAGCAGGCGCAGGAACAGTTCCACGGCGCGCGAGCCCGGGCGCGACACCTCGGTGATCGCGCAGAGGGTGTTTTCGTAGGTGGGTCCGCCCGGCAGGCGGGTCAGGGCGTGGCGGCGCGAGACCGAATCTGCGTAGTGGGCGGGTAGCAGGCCCACGCAGTGACCGGACGACACCAGCATGGCGATGGCCTCCAGCCCGGTGGCCTCCGGCCCGCGGGCAAAGCCGTAAACGCCCAGCGCGTCGTGCACGAATGGGTGCGAACGGTAGACCAGCGGCAGGTCGCGGGCCTGGCGCACGCTGCCGCGCGCCACGAAGATCTGGTGGCGCTCGATGAACAGCCGCTGATAGTTGAAGCCGCTTTCCCGCCGGTACATGCCGCGGATGGCGACCTGCACCCGCCGCTCGCGCAGCGCCTGGTCCAGCTCGTTGAAGGTCATGACGGTGAGTTCGACCTTGACGTCGGGCGCCTCGACGCGCATGGCCGCCAGGGCTTCCGGGATATGGCAGTCGGCGTCGGTGATGACGTGCTCGACCATGCCGATGGACAGGGTGCCCGACAGCACGCCGCGCACCGCGTCGATTTCGGGACGGATCCGCTCCAGCGATTTCAGGGCATCGCGGGCCAGCTCCAGGGCGACCTTGCCGGCTTGCGTGAGTTCAAAGCCCGAGGGGCCGCGGTCGCACAGCCGCACGCCCAGGGTTTCCTCGACCTCGCGCACGTGCCGGCTGATGGACGCCTTGGACATGTGCAGCTGTTTTTCCGCCGCCGCGAAGCCGTTGGCCTGGGCCACGGCGCAGAAGATCCGCAGGGAACGCAGGTCGCGTTCGGTGAACTCGGGACGGGACAAGGCGGCGGCTCTGAAAAGGTATCGGTTTTCGAAACCATACCACTAAAAAAATCATTTTTCACAACCCAACCCCGCAGATACAGTGGGTCCAGCACTGGCGTCCAGGGGCGCAGACCCCGGCACATTCCGCAAGGGATATCCGCCGGCCCAGTGCCGGAACCATGACGACATACAAGGGAAAAATCATGCAGAACCTGTCCAGAAGGCGTTTTGTCGCGACCACGCTCGCAGCCGGGGCCGCGCTGGCCCTGCCCTCGCTGTCCTACGCCGAGGGCGGATCGCTGGCCGACATCAAGAAGCGCGGCAAGCTGACCGTGGGCACAGAAGCCGCCTACGAACCGTTCGAATTCGTCGAGAACGGCAAGGTCGTGGGCTATGGGCACGACGTGCTCCAGCTGATGGCGGCCAAGCTCGGCGTGCAGCTGGAACAGATGAACCTGCCGTTCCAGGGTCTGTTGCCGGGCCTGATGTCGCGCAAGTTCGATTTTGTCGCGACCAGCGTGGGCATCACCCCCGAACGCGCCCGCCGCTTCGCCTTCACCCAGCCCGTGGGCGTGGTGCGTTCGGTGCTGATGGTGCGGGTGGACGATGCGTCCATCAAGCAGGACATGGATATCGCCGGCAAGATCATCGGGACCCAGATGGGCTCGTCTTCCCAGCCGGTGGCCGAAGAATTCGAAAAGCGGCTGAAGGAAAAGAACGGCAAGGGCTATGCCGACACCAAGCTGTTCCAGGCCTACCCGGACGTCTCCAACGCCTTGGCCAACAAGACCGTGGACGTGGCGCTGATGCCCTCGAACATCGCGGCCGTGCAGATGCGCAAGCAGCCGGGAGCGTTCCGCATCGCCGGCGAGATCGGCCAGGCCAAGCTGCTGGCATGGGTCGCCAACCCCAAGGACCTGGAGATCCGCCAGTTCATCAACGACACCTTCGACGAACTACGCGCCAGCAACCAACTGCTGGAGCTGCAGAAGAAGTGGTTCGGCGCCCCCATGGACACGCCGCGCGCCAACTACCTGCCTGACGGCGCGATCTAGGCGGACCTCCCATGCTGGATTGGTTGAATCAGAACGGCGCCCTGGCGCCGTTCCTGCACGGCGTCGTCTCGGGCACGGCGATCACCCTGGCGGCATCGGTGGCGGCGTTCGCCATCGGCATCTGCCTGGGGGTCGCGCTGCTGCTGGCGCGCCTGTCCCCCTACGCGCCCTTGCGCGGGCTGGTCATGTTCTGGGTCAGCGCCATACGCGGCACGCCCGCGCTCATCCATATGCTGATCGCCTACTACGTGGTGCCGCCCCTGCTGGGCATCTCCGTGTCGCCGCTGGCGGCCGGGATCGGCGCGCTGGCCTGTAACACCAGCGCCTACATCGTCGAGATCCTGCGCGGGGCGCTGGGCACGCTGTCGCCCGGCCAGGTGGCGGCCGCGCGCGCGCTGGGCATGCGCAGCCGGCAGATCTGGCGCCACGTGCTGCTGCCGCAGGTGTTCTACCGCGCCATCCCGCCCCTGACCAGCGAACTCACCATACTGCTGAAGGCCTCGTCGCTGATGTCCATCATCGCCGTTCCGGAGCTGGCCACCGTGGCGCGCAACGCCACGCTGCAAAGCGACCTGCCGCTGCAGGTGTTCACCGTGACGGCCGCGGTGTACTTCATCATTCTTTTCTGCCTGTCGGCCGCCTCGCGCCTGTGCGAGCGCCGCGTGTCCAGGATGCTGCCCAATGCCCATTGATCTCTCCATCGTCGGGCAGTCCGTCCCGGTCCTGCTCAAGGGCCTGCGGATCACCGCCCTGGTCAGTCTCATCGGAATTCCGCTGGGCATCCTGATCGGCACGATCGCGGCCTATGCCGCGCAGTCGCGCAGCCTGCTGCGGCCAGTGGCCCTGGCCTACGTCGAACTGGTGCGCAACATCCCGTACCTGATCCTCGTGTACCTGTCGTTCTTCGGCCTGCCCAAGCTGGGGGTGCCGGCCTCGGCGATGTCGGTCGCCATCGGCTGCACCGCCTTCTACACCGGCGGCTACTTCTGCGAGGTGCTGCGCGCCGCGTTGAAGAGCGTGCCGCGCGGCCAGACCAGCGCCGCCCTGTCGCTGGGCATGACCTACTGGCAGACGCAGCGCCACATCGTCGTGCCCCAGCTGTTCGGCTTTCTCATCCCGCCCACCACCAGCCTGGTCATCATGATGTTCAAGGACTCGGCGATCTTCTCGGTGATGAGCCTGCCGGAAATGACTTACCAGAGCAATCTGCTCACGGCCAACACCTTCGCCTACCTGGAAGTGCTGGGCACCACCGCCCTCATCTACTGGGTGTGCAGCGTGCTGATGGCCGGCACGGGCCGCCGCCTGGAAACCCTGGTCCGCCGCAAGACGCGCCAGGCCTGATCCTCCCACCATCAAGGAAACGAGAACATGAGCACCTATACGGTCCCTCCCCGCACCGGCCACCCCACCCTGCTGTACTCCACGCTGGCGCTGGACCTGGAAAACCTGCAGGCCGATGTCGCCGTGCTGGGCATGCCCTACGGCTCGCCCTATTCGGCCGCGGACTTCAGCAACGACCAGACCAATGCGCCCACGGCGATCCGCCAGGCGACCGACCGCGTGGTGCGCCGCCCAGGGCACTACGATTTCGACATCGACGGGCCGCTGCTGCAAGGCCGCGACGACATCCGCTTCGTGGATTGCGGCGACATCATCCCCGACCTGTCCAAGCCCCGCGGCGAACACTATGAACGCGCCGAGGCCGCGGTGCGGCGCATCGCCGCCGCGGGCGCCGTGCCCATCGTGCTGGGCGGCGACCACGGCATCACCACGCCCGTCCTGCGCGGCCTGGACCAGCAGGGTCCGATCACGCTGGTGCACATCGACGCCCACCTGGACTGGCGCGACGACGTCAACGGCGTGCGCGACGGGTTGTCCAGCCCTATCCGGCGCGCCTCCGAAATGGCGCACGTGGACCGCATCATCCAGATCGGCCTGCGCGCCCAGGGCAGCGGCCGCCCCGAAGAGCTGGAAGCGGCGCGCGCCTATGGCGCCGAACTGGTCACCGCGTACGAACTGCATGACATCGGCATGGACGCGGTGCTCGAGCGCATTCCGGACGGCGGCAATTACTACCTGACCATCGACGCCGACGGCATGGATCCCGCCACCATGCCGGCGGTCGCCGGCCCGGCCCCGGGCGGCGTCACCTTCGTCCAGGCCCGCAAGCTGATCCACGGCCTGGTGCGCAAGGGCCGCGTGGTGGGCATGGACATCGTCGAAATCCAGCCCGAAAAGGACCTGAACCAGATTTCCTGCATCACGGCCGGCCGGCTGATCCTCAATCTCATCGGCGCGTCCATCCGCGCAGGGCATTACGACAAATGAACGCGCCCGCCCCCATCATCGAAATCCGCGGCGTGGACAAGTTCTACGGCAGCCACCAGGTGCTCAAGCAATGCTCGACGCGCGTGAACCGGGGCGAGATCGTGGTGGTCTGCGGGCCGTCCGGCTCCGGCAAATCCACCCTCATCAAGACCGTCAACGCGCTCGAACCGATCCAGGCAGGCGACATCCTGATCGACGGCGCCTCGGTGACGGGCGCCACCGACCTGCCCAAGCTGCGCACCAAGGTCGGCATGGTGTTCCAGCACTTCGAGCTGTTTCCGCACCTGGACATCATGCGCAACCTGACCCTGGCGCAGCAGATCGTGCTAGGACGGGATATCGGCTCGGCCCGCGCCAAGGCCGGCGCGCTGCTGGAACGCGTGGGCCTGTCCGCCCATGCCGGCAAGCATCCGGGCCAGCTGTCCGGCGGCCAGCAGCAGCGCGTAGCCATCGCCCGCGCGCTCTCGATGGATCCGATGGCCATGCTGTTTGACGAACCGACCTCCGCGCTGGACCCCGAGATGGTCAATGAAGTGCTGGACGTGATGGTGGAGCTGGCCGAGGAAGGCATGACCATGATGGTCGTCACCCATGAGATGGGCTTTGCGCGCCGCGTGGCCAATCGCGTGGTCTTCATGGAAGACGGCGCCATCATCGAGGACTGCCCCACGGACAGCTTCTTCCGCGACGCGGCCAGCCCCCAGGCGCGCCGTTTTCTTTCCAAGATCCTTCCCCACTGACGGCCGGATAGCCGCCAGATCCATCCGCCCGCATCAGGACTCAATATGGCCCACACCCGCATCCGCAAATTCAATACTCGCCAAACCTATCCCGAACAACGCCTGGACAACGACCTGTGCCAAGCCGTGATCGCCGGCAACACCGTGTTCCTGCGCGGCCAGATCGGCCAGGACCTGGACACCCGGGAATCGGTGGGCGTCGGCGACGTGGCCGCCCAGGCCGAAAAAGCCATGGCCAACGTCGCCATGCTGCTGCAGGAATGCGGCAGCGAACTCTCGCACATATGCAAGCTCACCGTCTATCTGGTCGACGTGCGCTACCGCGAAGAGGTCTACAACGTGGTTGGCCGCTGGCTCAAGGGCGTGTTCCCCGTCTCCACCGGTATCGTGGTCTCGGCCCTGGCACGGCCCGAATGGCTGGTGGAAATCGACGTGACCGCGGTCATTCCGGGCTGAGGCGGCAACGCCATGCCTACCGCTTCCGAGGCGCTGCTGGCGCGCCTGATCGCCTTCGACACGGTGACCCTCACGCCCAACCTGGCGCTGATCGAGGCCGTGCGCGAACTGCTGGCGGCGCACGGCATTGCCTGCACGCTGGTTCGCAGCGACGACGGCACCCGCGCCAACCTGCACGCGTCCGTCGGCCCCGCCGATGTTCCGGGCGTGCTGCTGTCGGGACATACCGACGTGGTGCCCGCCGCCGGACAGGCCTGGACCGTGCCGCCCTTCGCGCTGACCGAGCGCAACGGGCTCTTGTATGGCCGCGGCGCAGCGGACATGAAGGGCTTCGTGGCCTGTGCCGTCAACGCGATGCTGCTGGCCAGCAACCGTCCGTTGCGGCGGCCGCTGCAGCTGGCGCTGTCCTACGACGAGGAGATCGGCTGCGTCGGCGTGCGCCGGCTGCTGGACGTCATGGAAATGGCGCCCACCCGGCCCGCGCTGTGCATCGTGGGCGAACCGACCTCCATGCAGATCGCCACCGGCCATAAGGGCAAGATGGCCTTGCGCGCCGTCTGCCAGGGACTCGAAGGCCATTCCGCGCTGGCGCCGCGGGCGCTGAACGCCATCCATCTGGCGTGCGACATGGTCGGCGCCATGCGCGCCCTGCAGGACGAGCTGCAAGCCCATGGCGCGCGCGACCCGGCCTATGAGGTGCCCTATGCAACCGTCCACGCGGGCTGCATCCACGGCGGACGCGCCTTGAACATCGTGCCCAACGAATGCGCGGTCGACTTCGAGATCCGGCATCTGGCCCAGGACGATCCCGACGCGCTGCTTGCGCCCTTGCGCCAGGCGGCCGAGGACATCCGCGATCAGGCGCGCCTGCGTGCGCCCGCCGCGGATATCCGGATAGAGCAGATCAACGCCTATCCGGGGCTGGACACGCATCCGGCCAGCGAGGCCGTGCGTTTCGTGGAATCCCTGCTGCCCGCCGGGACCGGCAAGACCAAGGTGGCTTTCGGCACCGAGGGCGGGCTGTTCACCCGGCACCTGGACGTCCCCGTGGTGGTGTGCGGTCCGGGATCCATCACGCAAGCCCACAAGCCCGACGAATTCATCTCGCGCGCGCAACTCGCCGAGTGCGATGCATTCCTGGAACGGCTGTTGGCGGCGCTATAGCGCCGGCCCCGGCGTTTCCACGTCCCGGGACGCCACCCGCGGCGGCGCCGGGACGCGTGCTCAATCCGGCTTGATGCCAGCGGACTTGATCAGGGTTTCATAGCGGCCGGCCTCTTCCTTCATGGCAGCCAGCGTGGCCTGGGGCGTGGAGCCGCGCACCAGCAGGCCACGCGCTTCGTAGGTCTGGCGAAACGCCGGATCCGCCGTGACCGTCGTCACCGCCTGGTTGATCCGCGCCACCAGCTCGTCCGGCGTCTTGCCGGGAGCGAACAGGGTAAAGACCGTGGACGGGATGCTGCCGGCCTTGCCGCCCGCTTCCTGCAGCGTCGGCACGTCGGGCATCATCGCCGCCCGCTGCGAAGCGCCGGCGACCAGCACGCGGATCTTGCCGGCCTTGTACTGTTCCGACACCGCCAGGCCGCCAGCCATGACGCTGTCCACGTCGCCAGCCATGGTCGCGGTCATGGCCGGCGCCACGCCCTTGAACGGCACATAGGTGAACTGCACGCCTTCGGCGCTGGCCAGCATGGCCATGCCCAGATGGTTCACGTGGCCCTGGCCGCCGGTGCCGACGTTGATGCGTTGCGGATTGGCCCGGGCGTAGTCGATGAATTCCTTGTAGGTCTTGGCCGGAAAGGCATTGCTGACCGCCACGTACAGCTGCACCTGGCCCAGGTCGGTGACCGGCTTGAAATCCTCCTGCCACCGGTACGGCACCTTGGCGTACAGGAAGGGATTGGTCTCGAGCGCCAGGCGGTCGACCATCAGCAAGGTATTGCCGTCACCCGCCGCCTTGGCGACGTAATCGCTGCCGATGATGGCGTTGGCGCCGGGGCGGTTTTCCACCACCACGGTCTTGCCGCTCTCTTTGAAGAGGCGGTTGCCCAGGTCGCGCGCCAGCACGTCGGGTTCGGTGCCGGGCGGATACGGCACCACGATCTTCACGGTGTCCGACGGCCAGGACTGGGCCGCGGCCTGGCCGGCCGGCACTAGCGCCAGCGCGGCCCACAGGACGGGTTGCAAACAACAACGGTACGGCGATCCCATGGTACTTCCCCTTGTATATGTCGTTTCCCGGAATAGTCCGGCGACTGAGTTGCCGCTCCGGGCCAGGACGGACCCGGGCGGCTGGAAATCCAGATCAGGACCGGTCCGCTTCACCAGCGGCCGATCAGAATGCCCATCATCCGTTCGTGCGCATGCGTGCGCTCGCGTACTTCCTCGTCGGTCTCGGTGGCGCGGCGCTTGAGGCCTTCATGCCAGTCCAGCAGCGCCGAGCGCATCCGTGCCGCCACCGGCGCCATGCCCGGATCGGCGCCCAGGTCATGCAGCTCGCCCGGGTCGTCGCGCAGGTCGAACAATTGCGCGGGATAGCCCTGCCAATGCAGGTACTTGTAGCGCTCGTCGCGCACCATCAGGCCGGTGCACTCGCGTTCGCCGCGTCCCAGGAACAGGCGCGCCTCGCGGTAGGCGTAGTCCAGGCTGCCCACCACGTACTCGCGCGCGGACGGCGCGGACTCCGACACGCCGCGGATGCCCGGCAGCAGCGAGCGGCCCTCGATGCGGTGTTCCTGGCCCGGCAGCGCCAGCGCCTCCAGCACCGTCGGGACGACGTCTATGCATTCGACGAATGCGTCGCTGCGGCTGCCGCGGGTCGCGTCGGCGGCCGGCGCCGGGTCATAGACCAGGCAAGGCACGCGCATCGCGCTGTCGTAGAAGTACTCCTTTTCGCCCAGCCAGTGGTCGCCCAGGTGATCGCCGTGGTCAGAGGTGAAGAGGATCAGCGTGTCCTTGAGCCGGCCGCTGCGCTCCAGGAAGTCCAGCACCCGGCCGATCTGGTCGTCGATCTGCTTGACCAGCCCCATGTAGACCGGCCGTACGCTGCGCCAGACTTCGTCGCGGGCGAAGGACTGCGACTCTTCCAGCCGCTGGTAGGCGCCATGCACAGGATGGGGGCGCTCCCGCTCCGCCTGCGAGCGCACGGGCGCCGCGCAGTCTTCCGCGCCGTACATGGCGTGGTATGGCGCCGGCGCCTTGTACGGCCAGTGCGGCTTGATGTAGGAAAGATGCAGCGCCCAGGGCTTGTCGCCCTGCCCCTGCATGAAGTCCAGTGCGCGGTCCGTGAGATAGGCCGTCTCGGAATCCGCCGCGTCCACGCGGGCGGGCAGCGGCGCGTTGCGCATCAGCCAGCCGCTGGCGATGCTACCGTCGGCCGCCTGGCTGCCCACCACGTAGTCTTCCCAGGGGCATTCGCTGTCGTAGCCGCGTTCGCGCAGGTAGCGGCGGTATGGGCTGTCCTTGGCCAGTTCGAAATGGCCGTCGTAACGCTCGATCGGCAGGAAGCCGCCTTGCAGGAAACGTTGCTCGTCCTCGGCCGCATAGCCTTTGCCCCGCAATCCGGCGCGGTCGGGCACGAAGTGCGTCTTGCCCAGCAGGTGCAGCGGCAGTCCGGCCTGGGCCAGGTATTCGCCCAGGCACCATTCGTCCACCGGATGCGGCACCCGGTTCCAGGTGACGCGGTGCGACAGCGGATAGCGGCCGGTGTAGTAGGACGCGCGCGACGGGCCGCAGACCGCGGACGTCACGTAGGCGCGGTCGTACTGAACGCCCATGCGTGCCAGCCGGTCGATGTGGGGCGTGCGCAAGGCGCCGGCTCCGCCATAACAGGAAAGGTGATCCGCGCGCAGTTGGTCGCACATGATGAACAGCACGTTGCGGACCGGGTTGCCCGCGGGCTGGACCGGTGCGTTCATGGCTGCGCTCCGTTCAGGATCGCCCCGGGCGCGTGCGACGGCTTGCCTGTCGGCTGCGCGGCCATTTGGGTTGCCCCGGGTACGAAGCGGGCGGCGAAGCGACCCAGGGCGTCGGCGGCGTCCGCGCTGCGGCCCAGCGCCGCGACGTAGCGGTCCGGCCGCACCAGCACCCAGTCCGCGCGGGTGCGCTGGAACCAGAAATGCAGCGCGTTCTCCGTATCCTGCAACACGGGCAAGGCGCCGGCTTGCAGTTCGTCGGGATCGCAGCCGCTGCGCGCGCGCTGCGCCGCCACGTAGCGGCAGCCCAGCTTGTCCAGCTGCGCCCGCAGGGCCGGCGGCAGCCCTGCGCGCGGATCGCGGCGCCAGCCTATCAGCGCGAAGCCTGCGCCCAGCGCTTCGTCCAGGCGCAGCGTGGCGCCGTTCTCGCATTCAACCAGCGGCTGGATGAACATGCGGCCGATGCACTCGCGCTGCGTCTTGTCGGCGCTGTCGCCCACCACGCCGCGGCTATAGCGCGGCATGGGTTTGAACTTCATTTGCAGCACATAGTCGCGGATCTTCGGAATATTCCGGATCGACAGGAAGAACGTGTCGCGCAGCGCCGCCAGTACCGGGTTGGTCTGCGACAGCATGGCGCCGAACATGTCGGCCAGCGAAATCATGGCGCGGGCATGGCTGTGGCGTTCGTCGTGGTAGCTCTGCAAGGCGGCCGGGTCCAGGCGGCCCTGCACGATCCAGGCCACCTTCCAGGCCAGGTTGAAAGCGTCGCGCAGACCGGCGTTCAGGCCCTGGCCGATCCAGGGCGGGGTCAGGTGCGCGGCGTCGCCCGCCAGACAGACGCGGCCCGAGACGAAAGTACGCGCCACGCGGGAATTGTGGGTATAGACGCGGGCGCGGATGACGTTCAACCTGGCCGGGTCGGCCACGTGATGGCGCAGCAGTTCCTGCACCTTTTCCGGCTGCAGCATCTGCTCGCCGTCCTCGCCCGGAAACAGCATGAACTCCCAGCGCCGCAGGCCGTAAGGCAGGCGCAGGCAGACATAGGGGCGGCGCGGCTCGCAATGCAGCGCGGTATAAGGGGCGTCCAGCGGGTCCTGGTCGCATTCGATGACCACCCATTTGCGCGGATGCGTATTGCCGTCGAAGGGCAATTGCAGAAGGCGTTCGCGCACTGTGCTGCGCCCGCCGTCGGCGGCCAGCAGGTATTGCGTGCGGATCTCGCGCTCGGCGCCCTCGGCATCGCGCACCCGCACCGTGACGCCGCGCTCGTCCTGCGCCAGCGACAGCAGCTCGCTGCCCAGTTCCAGCGTCACATGGGGAAAGCGCCGCAGACCGGCGCGCAGGGTGCGTTCGCCCAGCGGCTGCGAAAACAGATTGCGGCGATACCAGCCGAACTCGCGCGTGGCCGGCAGGATCTCGGCAAAGCAGCGCTTGGTCCGCGTGTACATGCGCATGGGCACGTTCTGGATCATGTCGCGCAGCATTTCATCGGCCAGGCCCGCGCTCTGAAAGGTGCGCATGGCTTCGTCGTCCAGGCCCACCGCGCGCGGATAGTCCAGCACGTCCTGGTTGCGTTCCAGCACCAGCGTTTCCACGCCATAACTGCCCAGCAGATTGGCCAGCGTCACGCCGACCGGCCCGGCGCCCACCACCAGCACCGGCACTTCTACGATATGCGCCATCTCGGCTCTCCCTTGGATTCTTGTCTTTTGCCTGACGGGTTGCGCTCAGACACCTCAGGCGCGCCGCAGGAACCCGCCGACGGCCTGCTCGAAGGCGGCCGGCTGATCGTCATGGATGTAATGGCCGGCGCCTTCTATCTCGACCCATTCCACGTTCGGATTGCGCGCCGCCATGTCGCGGGCGGTCTGGGCCTGCAGGTAGTCCGAACGCCCGCCGCGCACGACCAGGGTCGGACAGCCCAGCGCCTGGACCTGCGGCCACAGGTCCACCACGCGCGCCGGATCGGGGTCCAGCCGGGTCGCGGCGATGCCCGCATGGTCGTGGCGCCAGGTCCAGCCGCCTGCTCCGTCTTCCTTCAACATGTGGCGCAGCCGTTCCTCGCGGGCGGCTTCGGTCACGCTGGGCCGCAGCGCGCGCAGGTACTCGCGGGCCGCGGCGATGTCGGGAAAGAACTCGGGCGTTTCGCGCAATTCGCGCTGGATGCGCGCCGCGCCCGCGCTGCCTTCGAAGGCGGCGGGTCCGGCATCCTCGATGATCAGGCGCCGCACGCGCTGCGGATGGCGGGCGGCAAAGACGATGGCGGCGATGCCGCCCATCGAATGGCCGAGCAGATCGAAGCGGTCCAGGCCCAGCGCGTCGGCCACGCCCGCCAGGTCATCCACGTAGGCGTCGGTGTAGTAATTGCGCTGCGGATCCCAACTGCTGGCGCCGCGGCCGCGCTGGTCATAGGCCAGGACGCGGAAATCCGGCTGCAACGCCTGCGCGATGCCGGCGAAGGTCTCGGCATAGCCGCGGATGCCGTGCAGCATGAATAGCGGACGCCCCGCCTGGGGGCCCCACTCGGTCAGATGCAAAGTCATGCCGTTGACGGCGATAGCGGTGTCGCGGCGTTGCATATCGGCTTCCTTTCAGCAGAGTCCGTCTTTGCCCTGGATTTCGCTGGCGGGGATGCCGCCCAGGCGCGCATGCAGGCGCCCGCGCGTGGCAAACGCGAAGGCGATCAGCACTTCGTCGCGGTTGGGCGCGTCGCCGAACAGCGCGGTCACGCTGTCGTAGTGCGAACGGACATAGAGCGCGTCCTTGTGGGCAAGCGGAATGTCGATGACGGTGCCGGGACCGCCGCGCTTGCCGGTGGAAGGCACCCAGGCCTTGCCGCCGCCGAGCGCCGCGCGCACGGGTTCGGCGAAGATGGTGGTCAACAACGCGTTGCCGTGCTCGTATTCGCCGTCCGTGCCCACCACGCAGGCCTTGCCGTAGCTTTCCAGCGGCTGGCCGCCGGCCGCGGCGATGATGCGCCGGCCGAACTCCTCGCCCAGCATGCCCGAGGGTTCGACATAGCCCGACAGGTCGCGTTCGAAGCGCCCGGCATAGGGATTGTGCAGCGCGGCCGCGATGACGATCTTGCGCAGCGGCTCGCCGTCGGCCGGTTCGCCGGTTTCAGTAGTGAGGGTGTCGTCGATCTGCAAATACCACTTGCGGATGCGGTAGGGACCGAAGTTGGTGCTGCTCATGGATGCTCCAGAAAATGTGGGATCAGGAAGGGGTGCGCCGTGCGGGCGGTCAAAGCGGGTCCAGCGTCATGGGGACGCTGGGCGCGTTGTGGTCGTGCAGGACCTGCTTGCCCTCTTCGTCGCCGTGCACGATTTCGCAGAAGAACTCGAAGCGGTGGCCGTCGGGGTCGGTGAAGTACAGCCCGTAGCCGACTTTGTGATCGGTGATTTTCACGACGTCCACGCCCTTGGCCAGCAACATGCCGTAGAGGCGGCGCAGCTCGTCCACGTCGCCCTCGATCTCCAGCCCGTAGTGCTGCATGTTGACGGGGCCGCGGGCGGGCTCGCCTTCGGCCGCGCGGATCAGGGCGATGTCGTGGTGCTTGCGCCCAAAGGACAGGAACACCCATTGCTCGCCGCGCGCGGTCTCCTGCATGCCGAGCACGGATTCGTACCAGGGCGCCGACGCGAACGGGTCGCGCACGAACAGGGCCAGGTGGGTGCGCGCGATGCGCGGCCGGCGGTCTGCCGGCGCAAGCGTGGTGTTGGTGGACATGGCGGTCTCGGGCGGGTTGTCAGTTGATGGACTGGGGGTGCGCGGTCACGGGCGCGGCGTACGGCGTCCAGGCCACGGCGGTGATTTCGCTGAAGTCGCGCCATTCCTTGAACCAGCTGCGGCCTCCGTCGGTGGAACGGAACAGATGGCCGTACTTGGTGCCGGCGAACGCCAGTCGCGGGTCGGCTGCGTGCACGCCGAAGGCCCAGAAGGTGGAATTTGGCGGCGTGTGCAGCAGCGCCGGCTGCCAGTTGCGGCCGCGGTCGGACGAACGGTAGATCCTGCTGCGCGTGCCTGGCGTGCCGTCGCCGATGGCCAGCAGCAGCGTGTCGGGATCGTCCGGCAGCGCCTGCACCGTGCGGGTGTAGTACATGCCGTCAAAGCGCGACTTGGAAGCAACGCCATTCCAGCGCCGGGCGTCGTCCTCGCTGAGATAGACGGAGTTCACCGTCAGCACCATGGCGGTCTTAGGCGCGGCGGCCGTGGCCGGCAGGACAGCTACGCAATGGATGTCGGGGTTGGCGATGGCATCGGCATTGCCTTCATCGTCCTCGCGCGACCAGGTATCGCCGCCGTCGCGGCTGCGCCACAAGCCCCCTTCTTCGACGCCGAACCAGACCTCGCGGCCGTCGTCCGGATCCACGCAGACCGACAGGATGCGCGGGCGGTTCACGCCGCGGCAGAACTCCGGCAGTTCGGGCGACAGGCGCTGCCAGCTGGCGCCGCCGTCCACCGAACGGAACATCGCTGCGCGCGACGGCGCGCCGGTGCCCGCGTACATGCGCCGCGGATCCGTGGGATCGATGGCCATGGCCCAGACGGTCATGCCGTTCATGGGGCTGTCCACCCGCGTGAAATGCGCGCCGCCGTCGGTGCTGACACACATGCCGGCGTCGGCCCCGGCAAAGACGCGGCGCGGGTCGGCCGGGTCCACGGCCAGGCTGCGCACCGTGCCGTCGAACTCGATGGCTTCCTTCAGCCCCAAGCGGTGCCAGGTGGCGCCATCGTCCACGCTGCGCAGTATTCCTTGGCCGGCGGTGCCGACCAGTATCGTGCCTTGCATATCCAGACTCCCCGAATGAGGTTCAGCGGTTCAAAGAAAGATGCCGCGCGTGATGCCGCCATCCACCCCCAGCGATTCGCCGGTGATGGCCCCTGCCCGCGGCGATGCCAGGAACAGCACCGCGTCGGCGATCTCCGCCGGCTGCAGCACCCGGCGTATGGGCGTGGCCTTGGCATAGTTGGCCTCGACCTGGGCGGGGGTCAGCCCCTGCTTGGCGGCTTCCTTTTCGTACAGTTCATGGATGTGGGGCGTCTCGACCACGCCCGGATGGATCACGTTGACCGTGATGCCATGCGGACCCAGCTGGTCCGACAGGGTCTTGGTCATGTGGCAGATGGCCACGTTGCGCATGCCCGAAAGCTGCTTGCTGCCGCGCCCGGTCAGGCCGCCGATGTTGACGATGCGGCCAAAGCCGCCCTGGCGCATGTGCGGCGCCGCAGCCTTGGCGCAGCGCATGTAGCCCACCACCTTGATGTTGATGTCTTCCAGCAGGCCTTCGGGATCGGCCTCGTCGATCTCGCTGCGCACCAGGCCGCCGGGATGGGCCGCGCCATTGACCAGGATGTCGATGCGGCCAAAGTGTTCGGCCACGCGCTGCATCATCGCGTTGACCTGGGCGGTGTCCGACACGTCGGCCGCCACGCCCAGCACTTCCACGCCCGTGGCCCGGGTGATTTCAGCCGCCACTTCGTCCAGCTGCGCCTGGCGGCGCGCCACGATGGCCACACGCACGCCCTCGGCGGCCAGCGCTTCGGTCACCGCGCGCCCGATGCCCAGGCTGCCGCCCGTGACCACCGCGACTTTCCCCTTGAGTTGCAAGTCCATGCTTTGATGCTCCTTATATATATGGCGGCGCCTACAGCGCCATCTCGATCAGGACCGGGCCCGGCTGGCGCAGCGCCGATTCCAGCTGCGTGGCCAATTCTTCCGAGGTCGCGGCGCGGCTGGCCTGCACCCCGTAGCTGGAGGCCAGCCCCACCCAGTCGATGCGCGGGCGGTCCAGCGCGGTCAGTTCGGCCGCGCGTTCGCCCAGCACGGCGTTGCCGCGGCGCAGCTCGTTGCGCAGGATGGCGTACTGGTGGTTGGCGGCGATCAGCACCGTGACCGGCAGGTTTTCATGCGCCAGCGACCACAATGCCTGGATCGTGTATTGGGTGCTGCCGTCGGACAGCACGGCCACCACTCGGCGCTGCGGGCAGGCGATGGCGGCGCCCATGGCGACCGGCAAGCCCTGGCCGATGGCGCCGCCGGTATTGGTCAGCACGGTGTGCGGCGCGGCGCCGGCGGACGCGGCATACAGCGGATAGCCGCAGGTGCCGCCTTCGACCGAAACGATGGCGTCTTCGGGCAAGGCCCGCGCCACCACTGCGGCAATCGATTGCGGCGTCAAGGCGCCCGGCGCAGGCTCGGGCAGTAGCGCGGCGGCGGGTTCGAAAGCCGGCGCGCCCGCCAATTCGGCCAGCGCCTCCAGGCGCGAGGCCGCATCCTGGCCGGGAGCCGCCAGTTCCAGCAGGCGTTCCGCCGGCACCAACCGGCTGGGGTGACCGGCATAGCCGAAATAGGTCACGGGCGGCAGCGCCCCCACTAGCACCACCAGGTCGGCAGCGTCCAGGGCAGCGCGAGCGGGTTCCGGGAAATACGGCAGGCGGTCGAAGTCCGGCAAGTCCCGGCCGCGTTCCGATCTGGCGGGAAAGGTCTCGGCGTAAGCCTTGCCGCCCAGGGCGGCGCACAGGCGCGCGGCCGCAATCTGCGCGCGGCGTCCCAGGCCGCTGGCGGGACCGCCCCCGCCCAGCAGGAACAGCGGCTTTTGCGCGCGGCTCAGGCGCTGCCATGCGGCGGCGGCGTCGAAGGTCTCGGGCTGCGCAGCGGCCTCGGCGGCAGCATCCGCGGAATCCGGCGTCACGCTTTCCGCCTGGAAGTCGGCGGGAAAGATCAGCGTCGCGCCCTGGCCGCCATCGGCCAGGCTGGCCTGCACGGCGGCGCGGGCGGCGCCAGCGGCGTCCTGGGCGGACGCGATGCGCTCCACCCAGCCGGAGACTGGGCGCGCCAGCGACTCGATGTCCGAAGTCAGGGGCGCGTCGCATTCCAGGTGCCAGCTGGCGTGGTCGCCGATGATGTTGACGATGGGGGTGCGGGCGCGCCGCGCATTGTGCAGATTGGCGATGCCGTTGGCGAAGCCCGGCCCCAGATGCAGCAGGGTCGCGGCCGGCTTTCCAGCCAGCCGGCCATAACCGTCGGCCGCGCCGGTGCAGACGTTCTCCTGCAGGCCGACCACGCAGCGCATGCCGCGCACCTCCTCCATCGCACGCACCAGGTCCAGCTCGGTCGTGCCGGGATTGGCGAAACAGACTTCCACGCCCTGCTTGCGCAGAGCCTCCAGCAAGGCACTAGCTCCGGTCATGATTACCGCCTCCTTTTTTCGCTACTTTATCGTAATTTGATAAATGTGCAATTTCTTTTGGCGGATTGATGCTGGATAATTTATTAGAATTATCTATTTGATAGTTCTGCGCGGATCTCCTATACGCGCGTGCACGCTGCGCGCGCGGCAGCACGATTTGCCAATACGCGCCCCTTGGTGCACCCTCGCAGCACGTCAGCCTTACAACACTTCACGCACATGAACAGTCTTCGCCGCATGCTCGATGTCCTGGACCTCTTTCAGCCCGACCGGCCGGTCCTGGACGTCGATGCCATCTGCCAGCTGCGCGGCTACGCGCCCGCCACCGCCTACCGCTACGTGCGCGAACTGTGCACCTGCGGCCTGCTGGTGCGCCTGCCAGCCGGCTACGCGCTGGGTCCGCGCATCATCGCGCTGGATCTGCAGATGCGGGAGTACGACCCCATGCTGACGGTCAGCCGCGACCTGATCGAGGAACTATCCAGCCAGACCGGCCTGGACGTGCTGCTCAGCGCGCGCTACGACGACAAGGTCATCAACGTGCACCAGCAGGCCGGGCGCAATACCCAGGCCCTGAACTTCGGCCGCGGCCGGCACATGCCGCTTTTGCGCAGCGCGACCGCCCGCGTGATCCTGGCCAATCTGGGGCCGCGCCAGTTGCGCCGCGTCTACGACGAACACGCCGATGCCCCCGACATGCAGCGGCTGGGCCAGGACTGGAAGTCCTTTTCCCGGGCCATGCTGCAAGTGCGCAAGGGCGGCTATTGCATCTCGTCGGGGGAACTGGATTCCGGCAAGACCGGCATCGCCGCGCCGATCTTCGATGAAGAGAACCATGTGCTGGGCAGCATCACGCTCATCGGCATGCAGGACGCCTTCGCGGCCTTCCGCGAGGACTACCTCGCCGGCCTGACCTGCCGCGCCGCCACCGAAATCACCCGCCGCATCGCGCAGGCGCCGGCCAAGCTGCAGCAGGCAGCCTGATCCCCGCCGCGCCAGTTCCAGATTCACGCATGACGCCCGCCATCCGTATCGGTCCCCTCGTCTTTCCCTCGGACCTGCTGGTTCTCATCGTTGCCGCCGCTATCGGACTGCTGGCCGCCAGGCTGCTGACCCGCGGGCAGGAGTCCCGGCCCGACACCAGTACGGTGTTGTGGCGCGCGCTCATCATCGGCCTGGTCGTCGCCCGGCTCGGCTTTGTCTGGCAGTTCCAGGCCCACTTCATCGAGAATCCGCTCCGGATCCTGGACCTGCGCGATGGCGGCTGGGCCGGCATGGCCGGGCTTGCCGCGGCATGGCTCTACACGCTGTACGCGGCCTTGCGCCGCCAGGCGTCGCGGCCCGCGCTGCTGGGCGCGCTGGCGCTGGCCAGCGCGGTCTGGATAGGCGGCGGGCGGTGGCTGGCGCCCGCGCCGCAGGCCCTGCCCGAACTGTCCGCGCTCGCCTTGCGCCTGCTGGACGGCACGCCCGCGGCGCTCGCGGCCTACCAGGGCAAACCTACCGTCATCAATCTATGGGCAAGCTGGTGCCCGCCTTGCCGCCGCGAAATGCCCGCATTCACCGAGGCGCAAGCGGCGCATCCCGATGTGAATTTCGTCTTCCTGAACCAGGCCGAAGCGCCGCCGGACGTGACGGCGTTCCTGGCGCAGCACGCGCCGTCGCTGCGCAACGTGCTGCTCGATCCCGCAGGCGCGGCCTCGCGCCAGATGAGCAACCGCGGCCTGCCCGCCACGCTGTTCCTGGACGCCCAGGGACGGCTGGTGGACCTGCGCGTGGGCGAGTTGTCCGCGGCTTCGCTGGCCCAGCGCCTGGAGGCGATCCAGGCGCCGGCCAGCGGCGATTGACGCGTTGGCGCTTCAGATCTGCGGTTCGGCCGCGACGCGGGCCCAAGGCAAAGGCTGCCCGTCCGTATCGCGTTCGAATAGCCACAGGCGCTGGCCCGCATGGGCGGGCGGTTCTTCCAGCCGCACGACCAGGACCGGTCCCGCGGGCAGCGCCCGGACCGTGGCGATGACTGCGGCAGGCGCACCGTTCCGCGACGGCAATTCGGTCCAGGCCTGCAACTCGGCCTGTTCCACCGCCGCCGCGCGCGCCTGTCCATGGCCGCAAGCCGGGCACCACAGCCGCATGGGATAGACCAGATGGCCGCAGCTGCAACATTGGCTGACGTCGACGCTCATGCTTCCTCCCGCGCCAGCACGGCCGCATTGGCGCACATCCCGTAACGCAGCTGCACCATGCCGTAGCCGGTAGCCACGCCGTGACGCGCGCCGCGCACCTGCCGTTCCCCTGCCTGCCCCAGCAATTGGCGCGCCACTTCGACCAGGCCATGCATGCCGCCGGCGGTGCCCGCCTGCCCGGCGGACAGTTGGCCGCCTGCGGTGTTGACCGGCAAGTCCCGGGTGGCCAGGCGGCGCGCGATGAAGCCAGGCAGGTCATCGATGCTGGCGAAGCCCAGATCGCATAGCTGCGCCAGCGCCATGGCGGGATAGTCGTCGTACACGCTGAGCACATCCATGTCTTCCGGTCCCAGGCCAGCGCGCTGCCAGAGCGCTGGCGCGAACGCCGCGATGCCGGTCTGCAATCCGTCGCCTTCCTGCTGATCGTCGTTGTAGCGCGCATCGCTGGCCAGCAGCCGCACGCTGATTCCCGCCGGACGCGCGCTCAGCACCAGCGCGCATGCCCCGCTGACCACCGGCACGCAATCCAGGCGTCCCAGCGGCGGCGCGACCATGGGCGCGGCCAGGTATTGCGCCAGGCTCAATGGATCGCGATACGCGGCGTTGGGGTTGCCTGCTGCCCATAGCCGCTGCGCGACGCATAGCGCGCCATAGTCCTCGCGGGCAAGACCGGAGCGCGCCATCTGCCTTTGCGTGAGCATGGCGAACAGGGGATTCGGCCCCTCGCAGCCCAGGGGACTGAGATAGTCCTGCGCGCTGCGGTTGTAGCCGCGTACCAGCCCTGCGAAATCGGCGCCCGTGAAATGGTCTCCCGCGACCAGCACGATCGTCTCGGCCTGCCCGGCCTGCAACGCGAGCCAGGCCTGGCGCAACAGGTTGATGGCGCTGGCGCCGCCCATTTCGTCCTGCATGCACCAGTTCAGCCGCAGTCCCAGGCGCCACGCCAGATCGATCGCGCGGTCGGGGCGCAGCGTGAATGAAGCCACGCCCAGGCCGTCCACATCGCCGGGCTTCAACCCTGCGCCGCGCAGCGCCTGCGCGATCGCCTCGGCCATCAGGCCGGCCGTGCTGGTTCCCGGGCCGGGATGGCGCAGCGAAGGCGTTTCGCCCACGCCGACGATGCCCGGGCCGCGCGCCGCGCTCACGCCGACTCCTGCCTTGGGGGTTCGCGCGTCAGCAGCAAGGTGATCACGGTGACCGCGGCCATGCCCACCAGAAACCACGCCACCGGGGTCGCCGATTCATACTTGCGCAGCAGCGCCATGGCGATCAGCGGCGACAGGCCGCCGGCGAATACAGAAGCCAGTTCATGCCCCAGCGCCAATCCGGTGTAGCGGACCTCTGCGGGAAACAGTTCGGCGAAATACGCCGGCTGGGTGCCGATCATCGCGGCATGGCAGACCGTGTTGCCCAGGAAGAAGGCCAGGAATATCCACACCGGCTCCTTGGTCTGCACCAGCCAGAAGAACGGGAATGCCACCAGCACCAGGCCGGCCGAACCAATCAGGTACACCGTCCGCCGGCCGATGCGATCGGACAGGTGGCCGAACCAGACCAGCGTGCCGAGCTCGATGAACATCGACACCAGCACGCCGCCCAGCATGACGTCGTTGGGTATGCCAAGGAATTTGCCGTAGGCCAGCGCAAACGCCAGGAAGATGTACGACCCGCCGTTCTCGGCCACGCGCAATCCCATCGCGGTAAAGACCTGGCGCGGATAGCGGCGGAACACTTCGACTGCCGGCATGCCACGCTTGGCGGTCTTGGCGGCCTGCACGAATTCATCGCTTTCGGGGATGTGCTTGCGGATGTAGAGGCCCACGCCGAAGATCAGCACGCTCAAGAGGAACGGCAGGCGCCAGCCCCAGCTCATGAAGGCTTCCTGCGGCAGCTGCTGCGCCAGCATGAAGACGCCCGACGACAGCACGAAGCCGCCCGCCACTCCCAATTGGCTGAAGGACGAGAAGTAGCCGCGGCGCTTGCCCCCGACCGCCTCGCTGATCAGCAGCACGCCCCCGCCCCACTCGCCGCCCGCGGCCGCGCCTTGCAGGATGCGCAACACCACCATGGCAACCGGCGCCCAGAAGCCGACCTGATCATAGGTAGGCAACAGCCCGATCAGGAAGGTGGCGGCGCCCATCAAGCCCAGGGTCCATTCCAGCGCCAGCTTGCGGCCGTAGCGGTCGCCGATATGGCCGAAGATCACGCCGCCCAGCGGCCGCGCCAGGAAGCCGACCGCAAAGCCGGCAAACGCCCCCATGGTGCCCAGCAGCGGGTCGGTGCCCTTGGGAAAGAACAGTTCGCCGAACACCAGCGCCGCCGCCGTGCCGTAGATGAAGAAGTCATACCATTCCATCGCGTTGCCCGCGACGGACGCCATCACCACGCGCCGCGTGCGTTTTCTGCGCGCATCGTCGCCGGCGGCCGCGGCCGCCCCCTTGTATGCCATCGTCATTGCCGCCCCTAGTCTGTTTGAATGGATTGATGACGCTCAGCGCGCCACGCGATAGCCGGCGGCGTCGCGGTCCCAGGCGTCGCCGGTAATGCCCTCATCCCGCAAGCGGAACTTGCGGATCTTGCCGTTCTCGGTGCGCGGCAAATCGTCCAGTACGCGCAGATAGCGCGGTACGGCGAAATACGGCATACGGGGCTGGCAGAAGTCCAACAGCGTCTCGGGCGCGATGGCCTGCCCGGTCTTGTAGACCAGCGCCGCCATGACCTCGTCTTCCGCCAGATCGGAACGCACCGCATAGACCGCCACGGCGGCAACCGCCGGATGCGCCAGCAGCACCTGCTCCACCTCGTACGAGGAAATGTTCTCGCCGCGTCGGCGGATGGCGTCCTTCGTGCGGTCCAGGAAGCGGAAATAGCCGTCCGCATCGCGCACCACCCGGTCGCCCGTGTGGAACCAGAGATTGCGCCAGGCTTCCACCGTCTTGTCGTCCATGCCGAAATAACCGGTGGCGATGGCGTATGGGATGTGCGAGCGCAACAGCAATTCGCCCGGCGTGCCGTCTGGCACCGCCGCGTCGTGCTCGTCAGCCGCCATCGCATCGAATTCGGGCGCGACGCGCCCCATCGTGCCCGGCCGCTGCTCGTCCAGCGTGCCGCCCAGCGCGAAGTTGGTTTCGGTCGAGCCGTAGCCTTCCAGCAGCGCGATGCCCGTGCGTTCGGCGAATGCCGCATGGAAGCGTTCGGGCACCCCGGGCGCCAGCGCAATCCGCGCGCGCTGACGCCGTTCGGCTGCGGCAGGCGGCTGCGCCAGCAGCATGGGCACCATGGCGCCCAGCAGATAGGTCACCGTGGCGCCCGTGGCCTCCAGCCGGTCGAAATAGCGGCTGGCCGAGAAGCGCTCGTCGCAGATGATGGTCGCGCCCGTGACCAGCGCCTGGAAGCAGGCGTTCAGGGCATTGGTATGGAACAGCGGCAGGCTCGTGTAGAGCACGTCGCTCTCGGCGATTTCCAGGTTGCGCGCGGCGATCCTGCCCCACCAGTAGAACTGCGCGTGCGGACAGCACACGCCCTTGGACAGTCCGGACGTGCCCGAGGTGTACAGGATGGCCAGCGTATCTCCGGGACCGAGGTCGGCCGCCGGCGGCAGCGGCGTATCCGGCACAGGAGGCGGCGGACACGCGTGCACCGGCAGCGCGTCGGCGTTGCCGTCCAGGAGCCAAATGCGGTTCAAGGCCAGGGACTGCATGTCCAGTGCAGCCAGCGCGGGACAGGACGCGGCATCGGCCACCAGCAAGCGGCAACCGCTGTTGGCCAGGATGTGCTGCAACTGCATGCCGCGCGACGCCGTGTTGATGGGCACCACCACCGCCCCCAGCCAGCCGCAGCCCAGCACGATGGACAGGAATTCATGCCGGTTGCCGGCCATCAGCCCGACCCGGTCGCCCCGGGCGACGCCGGCCGAAGCCAGGCGCGCGGCCCAGTCCGCTGCATGCCCGGGAGCATCGCCGTAGCGCAGTGCGCCGCCTGGCGCCTGCACCCATGTGCGCTCGCCCCATCGGGCGCCCTGCTCCAGCAACAACGACGGCAGTGTCAACGCATGCATGGCGGTGCTTCCCCTGTGTTGCGGCCATCGGCAAGCGTTGCCCCAGCCTTATGAAATTAGTCTAGGAATCAACTATTTATATGTCAAATTTATGGATATTATTTATCTTATAAATCAAGCTGATATGAGAGGCATGCGTGGACTTCGACCTGAACCTCATGCGGGTTTTCCTGACCGTGCTGCAGGAACGCAGCGTCACGCGCGCGGCGCAGCGCCTGAACCTGACGCAGCCCGCCGTGAGCTACGCGCTGGCGCGCTTGCGCGAAAAATTCGACGACCCCCTGTTCGCGCGCACGGCGTCCGGCATGCAGCCCACGCCGGTCGCGTTTGCCCTGGCCGACCCCATAGAGCGCGGCATGAACAGCTTTGCGGAAGCGGTCAACCTGCGGCAGCGCTTCGAGCCCGCAAGCAGCACCCGGCGCTTTCGCCTGTCCATGTCCGATATCGGTGAAATGGTGTTCCTGCCGTCATTGATGGAACGCGTGCACGCCCTGGCGCCGCGCCTGCAGGTGGAAGTATTGGAGATCCCGCTGGAACGGCTGCCGCAGGCGCTGAAAGACGGCGAGGTCGATCTCGCCATCGGCAACCTGGCCGGGCTGGGCAGCGAGACCTGCCACGCGGAACTGTTCAGCGAACGCTACACCTGCATGGGCAGGCGCGGCCATCCGGTGTTGTCGGCGGGCCTCACCCGTAGCCAATACAAGCGCCTGGACCACATCCTGGTGGCCTCGCGCGCCAGCGCCCACCGCTTGCTGGACGATGTGCTGAGCGAGGCCGGCCTGCCGCGCAGGCCATATCTGACCTTGCCGCATTTCTCGGCGGCCGCCGAGATCGTGCGGCGCACCGATCTCACCATGACCCTGCCGCTGCGGGCCGCGATCTGGTTCAACCACGACGACGCGTTCCAGATACGCCCGCTGCCCATCGCGCTGCCGCCGCTGTCCGTGACGGTGCATTGGCACGCGCGCTTCGAAAGCGATCCGGGCACCGTCTGGCTGCGCCGCCTGGTGGTGGAGACGCTGGCGGACCCGGCCTGAGCCCGCGCAGGCGCGGCGCTTATCGCATCGCGGCCAGCATCAGGTCCAGGTTCTGCACCGCCGCGCCCGACGCGCCCTTGCCCAGGTTGTCGAACACCGCCGTCAGCAGCACCTGGCCGTGCTGCGCATTGCCGTACACGGCCAGGCGCAGATCGTTGGTGCCATTGAGCGCCTGCGGATCCAGGTGCGTATGGGCGGCCGCGTCCTGCGGCGCCACGACCTGCACGTGGCGCGCGCCCTCGTAATGCTGCTGCAGGCAGGCGTGCAGGCGTTCCATGTCGACGCCCGCCGGCAGCAGGCGCAGCTGCAGCGGCACGGTCAGGACGATGCCCTGGCGATACGCGCCGTAGGCCGGCACGAACACCGGCCGCTGCGTCAGGCCCGCATGCCGCTCGATCTCGGGCGTGTGCTTGTGCGCCAGGCCCAGGCCGTAGAGCTGGAACGCCGGTCCCGGCGCGCCGTCCGCGGCTTCGTAGGCGTCCACCGCCGCGCGCCCGCCGCCCGAATAGCCTGATACCGCGTGCACCACCACCGGATAGTCGGCCGGCACCAGCCCGGCCCGCACCAGCGGACCCAGCAACGCGACCGCGCCCGTGGGATAACAACCCGGGTTGCTGACCCGCAGCGCCTGGGCGATCAGTCCGGCCTGCTCCGCGTTCATTTCCGGAAAGCCATAGACCCAGCCGGGCGTCGTGCGGTGGGCGGAACTGGCGTCTATCACCCGTACCGCGGGATTGACGATGGACGCGGCAGCCTGACGCGCCGGTTCGTCCGGCAGGCAGAGAATGGCGATGTCGCAGCCGTTGATCGCCTGCGCACGGCGTTGCGGGTCCTTGCGTTCCGCCTCGGGCAGCGTCAGCAGCCGCAGGTCCGTGCGCCCATGCAGGCGTTCATGGATCTGCAGGCCGGTGGTGCCCTGGTCGCCGTCGATGAAAACTAGAGGTTGGGTCATGGCGCTTGCGTCCTGGATCAAAGGCGCGCCGGAAGGGGTTCCGGGCGCAGGACTCCATCATCGGCTGGACTGGCAGATAACAAAAGTCGAATATCATGACTATCCAATTCAGCTTTCCTGAACGACACCGCCATGCGTGAAATCAGCCTGGACCGCCTGCGCACCCTGGTTGCCATTGCCGACCTGGGCTCGTTCGCCGACGCGGCGCGCGCGCTGCATCTGGCCCCGCCCACCGTCAGCCTGCATGTGGCCGACCTGGAGGAGCGCATTGGCGCGCCGCTGCTCACGCGCAAGCGCGGCCAGGTCCGCCCCACCGCCATCGGCGAAACCCTGCTGGAACGCGCGCGCCGCCTGCTGGCCGACGCCGACCAGGCGCTGGACGACGTGCAGCGGCAGGTGCAGGGCTTGTCCGGGCGCGTGCGGCTGGGCGCTTCCACCGGCGCCATAGCCCACTTGCTGCCGCAGGCCCTGGAAACGCTGGGGCGCAACCATCCCGGCATTGACGTGCAAGTGGCTGTGCTGACTTCGCAGGAAACGCTCCTGCGCCTGGCCGACGGTTCGCTGGACGTGGGCCTGGTGGCCCTGCCCCAGCCGCCGCTGGAAGGCCTGGTGTTGCGCCCCTGGCGGCGCGACCCGGTCATGGCCTTCCTGCCCGCCAGCTGGAAAGCGCCCGCGCGCCTGACGCCGGCCTGGCTGGCCGAACGGCCGCTGATCCTGAACGACGCCAGCACGCGGCTGTCGCGCCTGACGGGCGAATGGTTTGCCGCCGCCGGCCTGAACCCGCGCGCCCGCATCCAGCTGAATTACAACGACGCCATCAAGAGCCTGGTGGCCGCGGGCTACGGCGCCACGCTGCTGCCGCACGAGGCCACCGCGCCGCAGCCGGATCCGCGCATCGAGATGCGCGCGCTGCGGCCGGCCCTTTGGCGCCCGCTGGGCATCGCGCACCGCGCCGGGCAGGTGGAGCAAGCCACCCGGCACGTGCTGGACGTGTTGTGGGAGCTGCGCGCCTCACCCGCCCGCTGAAGGCGTGCGGCGGAAATACGCAGTGCGCTGGCTTTCCTCGCGCAGCCGCCGCGCGCGCGAGCGGAACAGGTCCTTGCGCCCCACGATGCCTACCAGCCGGCCGTTGGCCCGGTCCAGGATGGGTATGCGGCCGGCGCCGGTCAGCGCCATGCGGTCGGCGATCTGGCTGGCCAGTTCCTCGGGATGGCCGTACACCAGGTCGCGGCCTTGCAGGGCCTCGGCCAAGGTGCGCCCGGTCTGCTCGTCGTCGATGGCCCAGGCCAGCGTATCGGCGCGCGTGACTTCGCCTACCACCGCGCCTTCGGCATCCAGCACCGGATAGCTGGTATGCACCGGCTGCGCCGTCATGAAATGCGCGATGGCCTGCGCCACCGTCCAGTCGGCCGGCAGCGTCTGGACCGGCGTGGTCATCACCTGGCTGACCCGGAGCAGGTCGAAGGGATCCACGCGGTATTCGCGGCTGATATGGTGGCCTCGCCGCGCGATCTTCTCGGTCAGGATGGAACGCTTGAGCAGCAGCACTGTCATCCCATACGCGAACACGCAGGCGGCCAATACTGGCAGCAGCGCGCCCATGTCGCCGGTCAGTTCCACCGCGAACAGGGTCGCGGTCAGCGGCGCGCGCATGGTGCCGCCCATCATTGCGGCCATGCCCAGCAGCGCCCAGAAGCCCGGATCGGCCTGCGGCAGCAACGGCGTGGCCAATGCCCCCAACGCGCCGCCGAATATCAGCAGCGGCGCCAGCACCCCGCCCGAGGTCCCCGAACCCAGCGCGACGGACCAGATGATGACCTTGACCGCCAGAAGCAGCAGCACGGCCTGGAACGCCAGATCACCCGCCAACAGATGGCGGATGTTGTCGTAGCCCACGCCCAGCGCCGCCGGCTCGATCAAGCCGCCCAGGCCGATCACCAGGCCGCCGAAGGCCGGCCACCACATCCAGTGCAGCGGCAGTTTCTCGAACAGGTCCTCGGCCGCATAGACCATGGAGGTCAGCACGCCCGATCCCAGCCCGGCCAGCACGCCCACGGCGGCGCAGGCCAGCAGATGCGCGGGCGTGAACGCCAGTGAACCCGAATACGCGAATATCGGTCCGCCATCCAGCACGAAGGCGCGCGTGGCTGCCGCCACCAGCGCCGCCATCGCCACCGGCAGGAAGCTGCGCGGCTTCCATTCGAACAGCAGCAGCTCAACCGCCAGCAGCACCGCCGCCAAGGGCGTGGCAAAGATGGCCGTCATGCCCGCGGCCGCGCCGGCCACCAGCAGGGTCTTGCGCTCGCCGTCGTCCAGGTGGATAGTCTGCGCCAGCAGCGAGCCGATGGCGCCGCCCGTCATGATGATCGGGCCTTCGGCCCCGAACGGACCGCCCGTGCCGATGGAGATGGCGGAAGACACGGGCTTCAACACCGCCACCTTGGGCTGGATGCGACTCTTGCCGATCAGGATGGCTTCCATCGCCTCCGGAATCCCGTGGCCGCGGATCTTTTCCGAACCGTAGCGCGCCATGAAGCCGATGATGAGGCAGCCCACCACCGGAATGGCGACTGAAGCCAGGCCCAGGTGGCCTGTCGTGATGGGCTGGTCCTTGAACGAGAACTGCTGGTGGTACGCCAGATTGGTGCACAGCGCGATCAGCCGCAGCAGGGCCCAGGCCGCGGCTACGCTGGCCAGGCCGACCGGGATGGCCAGGCCCATGAGCAGGACCACGCGTTTGTCCGTGGTGAAGTCGCCCAGGCGCAGCGCGGCCCGGGCGGAGGAAGAAGTGGGAGGCATGTTCGAAGACGGGAAGAATTGCGCAGGGATTTGCGAAATGTCATATATATCGTATCACGACATATATTAGAATCGCCCAGGTGAAACCGCCCTCGCCCCCACCCCAGCTGACCGCCACGGACTACGAGCTCCTGGCCGACTTCCGCTATGCGCTGCGCCGCTTTGCCGCCTTCAGCGAAAACGCCGCCGCCGGACTGGACCTGATGCCGCAGCAGCACCAGGCCCTGCTCGCCATCAAGGGCACGCGCAAGAACGTCCCTGGCCGCCGCGGCCTGTACGTGGGCGAAATCGCCGAACGCCTCCTGATCCGGCCCCACACCGCCGCCGAACTGGTGGGCCGGCTGGCGCGCCTGGATCTGGTCAGCCGCGAGGCGGACCCCGAGGACGGCCGCCGCGTAGAGGTCGTGCTGACCGCGAAGGCCGAGCGCATGCTCGAAGACCTCTCGGCCTCGCACCTGGAAGAACTACGCGCCATGCGCCCGCTGCTGACGCGCCTGCTGACCCGCATCGGCGACGACTCCGGCAACGCCTGATCCACGCCCTGCTGCATAAGCTTATGCAGCGCAGCTTTGCCTCGCGTGATAAATTGTCGCCCCGCGACATATCGATGCGCGAGGAGATCGTTTTGGGTGTAGCAATCAAGCGCTGGCTGGGCTCGTTCGCGCCAGCGCCGGTGGGCGTCAACGGACGCGAGAAGCTCTACGGCGTGCTGGGCGCGCTGCTTGGCCTGTTCTGCACGGAATGGGTGGGCCGCCACGCGCTGGGCGACGCCAGCCCCTGGTTCATCGCCCCCATGGGCGCGTCCGCCGTGCTGCTGTTCGCCGCCCCAGCCAGTCCGCTCGCCCAACCCTGGTCCATCATGGCCGGCAATCTGGTATCGGCCCTGATCGGCGTCTTCTGCGCCCAGTTCATCCCTGTGCCCGGCGTGGCTGCCGCCGTGGCGGTGGCGCTGGCCATCGGCGCCATGTTCTCTTTGCGCTGCCTGCATCCGCCCAGCGGCGCAGTGGCGCTGACCGCCGTGCTGGGCGGCCCCGCGGTCGCCAGCCTGGGCTACGGCTTTGCGCTCTGGCCCGTGGCGCTGAACTCCGCCATCCTGCTGTGCATCGCCGTGGTCTTCAATGGCGCGCTCAAGCGCAATTATCCGCGCCGCCACGCCGACCCGGCCGCTGGCCACAACACCCGCGACCTCGCGCCCAGCGCTCGCCTGGGCTTCAGCCTGGCCGACCTGGACGATGCGCTCACGCAGCGCGGCGAGCTGCTGGACATCAGCAAGGAAGACCTGGAAGAAATCGTCCTGGCCGCGGAAATGCGCGCCAGCGTGCGCCGCTTCGGCGACGTGCATTGCGCCGACATCATGTCGCGCGACGTAGTCACGGTACAGGCCCAGGACCCGCTGGACTACACCGTGCGCCTGTTCGACAAGCATCGCCTGCAGGCATTGCCGGTGCTGGATTCGGCCGGCCGCTACGCCGGCATGGTCAGCCAGGGCGACGTGCTGGCGCGCCGGACCCGGCTGGCTGCCGTCGCCGCCGATGCGGATGCCGCGCCCGACCTGCTGGTGGCCGACTGCATGCGCAGCGAAGTGCCCTTCGCCACCCCCGGCCTGCCCGTCATCGAGCTGGCCCGCCCCATGTCGGACAGCCTGCATTGCGTGCCGGTGCTGGATGAAGCGCGCAACCTGGTCGGACTGGTGACGCAATCGGACCTGGTGGCGGCGCTGTACCAGATCGCGCTCGCGGCCAGTTCGCAGGCGCCGGACCCGGACGCCCAGCGGCTGGCGGCCTGAGCGCCCACCCCTCCGTAGCCCTACGGATTCCTGCCCGCGTTGGCCGCAAGGCATAATTTCAGGCGTGAATCCCCTATCGCGCGCTCGCGCCTTCTTCTGCTGGCTGGTCCTGTTCACCTTCGGCGCCCTCTGGATCGGGCGGCAGGACTATGTGGACCAGTACGAACGCTTCACCCAGAGCACCAGCGTGGCGCAGCGCATGCTGAGCCAAAAAACGGTGCAGCATGAAGCCGTGCTGGCGACGCTGGCCGCCCTTTCCCATCCCCCTGCTCCGGAACGCCTTTATCCCAGCCTGCGGCCGGCCATGCCCCAACTGCTGGGGCTGGGCTACCTGCCTGGCGGCGCCTGGAGCGGCAGCGTGGCGGAACCTCCGGGCCTTGCGGCCGCCGTCGAACGCGCGCGCGGCCTGGGCCGGCCGGTGACGCTGCCAGTGGATAGCGCCCGCTACTGGCTGGTGGCGCCCTCGGGCTGGAGCCTGCTGCTGGACGCCAGCCAGCTGATACCCGCGGCCGACTTTCCTCCCGGCCTTGCCAACCTCACCCTGACGGTGGACCAGACCCCGCTGCGGCTGCTGGACAAGCAGCCCGACGCCGGCAGCCTCGGCTGGCCGCTGGCCCTGCAAAAGCCGCTGGGCGCGGCCAGCCAACCCTTCCAGATGCGCAGCACGCGCACGCTGACGCCCGGCGCCTGGCCCTGGGCCACCTGGCTCGCCTGGGGCCTGGCCAGCGCGCTGCTGGTGGCCGGCGCCGCGGCGTGGCAGCGCTCGCGCGCCCAGGCCCGCCGCCACCAGGAACAACTGCGCCTGGGCGCCATGGCGCGCCTGAGCACGCTGGGCGAAATGGCCGCCGGCATCGCCCATGAACTGAACCAGCCGCTGACCGCCATCCTGGCCCAGACCCGCGCCGCCGAGCGGCTGCTGGACGACGAAGAGGAACGCCCCGCCGTGCGCCACGCGCTATTGGCCAGCGCCGAACAGGCCAAGCGCGCGGCCGAAATCATCAGCCGCATGCGCGCCCTGGTGCAGCCCAGCTCGCCCGCCCGGCGCGAGGCGCTGGACCCCGACGCCTTGGTGGCGTCGCTGCGCTTTCTGCGCGAAACGGAACTGGCCCGGCTAGGCATACGGCTGAGCTGGCACAACGCCAGCCCAGGCGTGCGGCCGCTCGGCGACCGCGTGGCCCTGGAGCAGATCCTGCACAATCTGGTGCAGAACGCCGCCGATGCGCTGGCCGACGTTCCCGGACCGCGCCAGATCTTGCTGGAAGGCCGCGCCGATGGCGACGCCTACCTGTTCAGCGTCAGCGACACCGGCCCCGGCATCGCCGCCGACGCGCTGCCGCGCCTGTTCGCTCCCTTCTACACCACGCGGCCGCAAGGCATGGGCCTGGGCCTGGCGCTGTGCGACACGCTGGCCGGCTCCATGGACGGCCGTATCGCCGCGCGCAATCTCAGCCCGGCAGGCGCCTGCTTCACGGTCAGCCTGCCGCGCGCCGCCGCATGACGACGTAGGAATCTTCCATGTTCGAACAATCCCCGCTGGTCTACCTGGTCGATGACGACGACGCCGTGCGCGACGGCCTGGCGCTGCTGCTGCGCAGCGTCGGCCTGCGCAGCGAGGGCCATGGCGACCCGCAGGCCTTCCTGGCCCGGTTGCACCCGCAGGCCATCGGCTGCGTGGTCCTGGACATCCGCATGCCCGGCATCAGCGGCCTGGACGTGCTGAGCCGGCTGGCCGAGCAATCGGACCTGCCCGTGGTCATGCTGACCGGCCACGCCAACGTGGACCTGTGCCGCCGCGCGTTCAAGGGTGGCGCCATGGAATTCCTGCAAAAGCCCGTGGACGACGACGTCTTCCTGGACGCCGTGCAGGCCGCCGTGCGCACCCACATCGCCAGCCGCGAAAAACTCGCCGTGACGCAGGCCGCGCAGGAACGGCTGGACAAGCTTTCCGGGCGCGAACGCGATGTGCTGGAACGCGTCGTGCAAGGCCTGAGCAACAAGGAGATCGCGCGCGAATTCGACCTGTCGCCGCGCACGGTGGAGACCTACCGCGCCAACGTCTTCGCCAAGCTGGAAGCGGACAACCTGGCCGGACTGATCCGCGAATACGCAGGGCTGCTGGCCTGAAGGCTGTCGACGCGGCGGGCAGCCTTGCGCAGCCTCCCTCCGTAGCCCTACGGAGGCCCCAGCGTAGCCGACCGAATACCGCCGATCGGCCGTCATCTTTAATCTGTCTGTTCCTGTCACCGACCCACTAAGGACACAGACATGTCGCCCAAATTCATCGCTTTCGCCGCCCTGTTCGCCTGCGCCGGCGCCGCCAACGCCGCCGTGCTCAACGAGAGCAACCTGTCCATGGCCGACGCGCAGAAGCTGGCGACGGCCACCGTCGCCGCCTGCCAGGCCAAGGGCTACAACGTGAGCGCCTCGGTCGTGGACCGCGCCGGCCTGCTCAAGGCCTTCGCCCGCGCCGACAATGCCGGCCCGCACACCATCGAAGCCAGCCGTGCGAAAGCGTTTACAGCCGCGTCCGCCAAGACCCCGACGCTGACGATGCTGGAAAACGTCCAGAAGAATCCCGCCGCAGCCACCCTGACCGACATTCCGGGCTTCCTGGTGCTGGGCGGCGGCGTGCCCGTGAAGGCCGGTTCGGCCGTGATCGGCGCCATCGGCGTGGCGGGCGCACCCGGCGGCAACCTGGACGCGCAATGCGCCGACACCGCCTTGCAGGAAAACGCCGCGCTGTTCAAGTAAGAAGCCGCTGCCGGCCAGGGCGCGGTGCGTTTGCCGCGCCGGCGGCATCGCGGTAGGCTTGGGGCGCCATGCCCCAGCCGCCCTCCCTATCCCTGCTCGACGCCATCCTGCGCCGCACCGCCCGGCGCTATCGCGTGCCGGCCATTTCCCGCATCCCCACGGAAGACGCCCCGCCCGCGACCGCTCTGGCCGTCGCCATCGAACAGGCGCGCCAGTCGGTCGAAGATGGCGCCGCGCCGCCGGCCGCGGTCAAGCGAGCCTTTCTCGACGCCCTGGCGCGCCTGATCCGCGACGCCATGCGCGAGTCCGACGGCGATCCGGCATTCCAGGCCATGCTGCTGCGGCACCGCCTGCCGCTCGTGCGCGAGTATGCCTCCCTGGCCGCGCGCGCAGCCCAGGACCGCCGCGAGATCATTGCCGCCGCCAACGCAGTCGCCCATCCCGCCAAGCTTGAACGCATGCCGGCAGGCCCCGCGCGCGACGCCATGGCCGCCTTGCAGGCTGCGGCGGCATCCGACTCCTGGACGGCGCTGCCCGATGCCGCGCGCCGGCTTCTTGGTTTGTCCGCCGAAGCCCAGCCGGCCTCTGCCGCTCTCGACCGTCTGCTCGCCAGCCCCGCGCTGGATCATCTGCAACGCCTGGACGTCCTGGCGGCCGACAGCGACGTGCGCCGCTACCGCGCCTTGTGGGAACAGCAAGGCCCGCGCCCGGGCAGCGCCAGCGCCCTGGCCGAAGGCAACGCCTCGCGGTTGCGCGGCGACGCCGTCGAGGCGCAAGCGCTGCAAGCGCTCCAGGCCCTGGCACGCCGCCTCAACGACGCCGATGGCAGCCCAGCCTACCAGGCCGTGTCGTCCATGCGCGTACCGCCTTCGATGCCCGCCAACGCCGACCGCGCCAAGACCGAATGGGATGCCGCGCTGCTGCGCCAGGCGGAAGGCGATGGCGGGCCGCCGGCCTGGGACCTGTGCCTGCTTCTCGAAGCCAAGGCCTCGGCCGACGCAGCCGCCACCGACTTCCCGCGCCTGTTGCGCGGGCTGCGCCTGCTGGCGCAAGCCGATCCGCGGACCGACTACGCCTTCAGTACGCGCCAGGGCCGGTTCCCCCTGCGCGGCGCGGCGCTGCGGGCGTTGCCGGCCGAAGGCCAGCGGCTCGATACCACCGTGCTCTATGTCTGCGATGGCCCGGCAGACGCGATCCCGCGCCTGCTCAGCGCCGCCAGCCGCATGCAGCTGCTGTCCGCGCCACCCAGCCTGGAACATGCCGGTCTTCTGGCGCAGGGCCTGGACGCAGCCCCCGATACCTTGGAGCCCGTCTGGCAACAGCTGCTGCAATCGGCGCAATGGACCGGCGTGCTGCAGCAGTACCCGACGCTATGCCAGGCGCGCGAACTGATGGCGCACCCGGATGACCTGATGGCCGCGATCAAAGGCACTGCACGCTGAAGCCTGGGCCCGCTGGCCGCTCCGGTCACTCCCGCGCGATCAACCGAAACTCCTGGCTGCCTTCGCGCTCCAGCTGCGCCACCAGTCCCAGCTCCCAGTCCAGATAGTCGCGGAAGCCCTGATCCCGCGCGGCCAGGTCGTCCAACAGATAAGGGCTGACGCTCTGGTCGTCGTCTCCCGTCAACACGCCTTGCCCGCCACGGGCCAGTTCAAGGCCCTGTTCCTTCCAGGCGCGGGTGCCTCCCAGCAGGTAGCGCACCGGCCGCTGGCTGCGCCACGCCAGCTCGGCCGCCACGACGCTTGCCAGCACGCCGTCGGCGGAAGTCAGCACGATGGTCCGGTCCCGGTCTTCGGGGAGGAACTCGGCCAGGCGGTCGGGCGCCGAGTATCGGGAGCCCGGCACGTGGCCGCGTTCGTACGCAACCCGTGCATCGACGTCGAACAGCACGGCCTGGCCGCTTTCCAACGCGGCCCGCAAGGCTTGCGGCCGCAAACCGCCGGCGTCAGGCCGGTGGCGCAGCACCCGCCGCGGCTCCGGCCCGCTCTGCAACGCGGCCGATGCCGGCGGTCGGTACAGATAGACCTCCACCGCGCCCAGCTGGGCCAGCCAGGCGCCGGTGGTCAAGGCGCGCACGCCGTCCCAATCCGCCAGCACCACGCGGGCGCGGCGCGTGGCCAGGTACTCGTCCGTGGCCTGCACCAGTTGGCCGCCGGGCGCCCAGCGCCAGCCCTCCAGATGGCCGGTCTCGTACTCCTCGCGGGTGCGCACATCGAACTTGTAAAGCGTGCGCACGTCCTGCTCCGCCTCGAATGCCAGCAAGGCGGCGGTATCGATGTGCGCCACGCCTGCTAGACGCGCGACGCCGGCCGCCTGTTGGCGCGCTGCAGTCAAGGTCTGGCCGTCCGGCTCAGGCAGCGCCGCATGCCTGCCATGGGCCAGCTCGCGGCCCGACAGCAGCCACTCCATGGTGCCGTTGCGCAACGACGCGACACGGTTGGGTATGCCGGCGTCGATCAACGTTTGCGCGCCGACGATGCTGCGCGTGCGTCCCGCACAGTTCACCACCACAAAGGTAGCCGGGTCCGGCGCCAGCTCGCGGATTCGATAGACCAGTTCCGCCCCAGGCAGACTGTGCGCGAAGGGCAGCGTGAAGTTATGGAATTCCTCCGGCGTGCGGCTGTCGACCACCACGATGTCGTCACCGCGCGCCACGCGCGCATCGAGTTCGTCGACGTCGATCCAGGGTGTGCGCTTCTCATGCTCGATGACTTCGCCGAACGCCTTGCTGGGCACGTTGGTGCCGGAGAACAACTCCCGCCCCTCCCGCTCCCAGGCGTCCGTCCCGCCCGCCAGCACCGAAATATCGCTCCAGCCCAGGCGCGTCAGCTTGGCCGCGGCCTGGTGTGCCAGCGTCTCGTCATCATCCACCAGCACGATGCGCGCATCGCGGCGCGGCGCCAGCCTGTCGATCAGCAGTTCCAGGCGCCACAAGGGCGCTGGCACGGCGTGCAGCAGATGGCGGCGCGCATGACGGCCCGCCTCGCGCACGTCCAGCAAGGCGATCTCGCCCGCGCCGCGCAGTTCGTCCTGCAGCGCCTGCGTGGAAATACGCGCATGATAGATCGCCGCAGGCGGCGAGAATGTGCGGTAGGTGCCGCCCGCCGTGCTTTCGAACACCACACGGCCATGCAGGCGGTCCAGCGCCAGGCCATAGAAATGCAGGTGCGCGCCAGGCTCGTCACCTACCAGTTCGATGGTGTGTACGTCCGCCGGCCCCAGCACGATGGAGCTGCCCGGCTGCACATCCACGCGCTGGACGTGGCTCAGCACATCGCGCAGCGGATCGGCGCTGCGCTCGCGCGCATAGACCTCATTGCGCTCATTGCCCTGCACGCCGGCGATGATGGCCCAGGTGGTGTGGTCGTGCGGCGGCTGGGCCTTGCCCGGCGCGCCCAGCGACAGGTAAAGGGCATGGCCGCCGTCCAGGTCCTCCGCCAGCCGGTAGATGGCGTTCGGCCTGCCCGGGACCAAGGCGAACGCTTCGGCCGGGAACAGTTCGCGGCGGCGGCCCAGCGCTTCCAGCAGCGTTGCCACTTCGGCCAGTTGTTCGCGCGTGACGCTGGCGGCATCGGGCGCCAGCCGCCGTGCATGGGCGATGAACTCGCGCACGGCCCGTGCGCGTTGATTGTGGATGCTCGCGGTTGCGGACAGCGGTGCAGATGTACTCATGGGATGGCCCTGAATTCCGTGTGGAAGAAAAAGTCAGCCTACGTGCGCGGCGCCGCGGCGGGAACGAAGCGATGCAACTATGGATATGCGCGGGACGACTGTCCCTGCGCCGCTTGCCTCAGCCTTCGCCCTTGAGCTCGCGTTCGACGATCTCGCGCGTCAAAGTCGGCACGAACATCTCGATAAAGTGAAAAGCGTAACCGCGCAGCCATGCGCCGCGCCGTATCGCCAGCCGCGTCAGGTTGATCTCGAACAGGTGGCGGGCGTCGATGGCGCACAGGCGCGTGTCGCGCTCGGCGTCCCAGGCCACCGAGGCCACGATGCCCAAGCCCAGCCCCAGCTCCACATAGGTCTTGATCACATCCGCGTCCATCGCCGTCATGACGATGTCGGGTGTGATGCCGGCTCGCGCGAAGGCCTCGTCGATATGCGCCCGGCCCGTGTAGCCCCGCCCATAGGTGATGAGGGGATGGCGCGACAGCTGCGACAGCGTCACCCCGTCCTGCTGCCGTTCCAGAGGATGGCCGCGAGGCACGATGATGCTGTGGCTCCAACGGTAGCAAGGCAGGTTGACGAGCCCAGGATAATCGGCCACCGCTTCCGTCGCCACGCCGATGTCGGCCTCGCCTTCCAGCAGCATCTCCGACACCTGCTTGGGCGAACCTTGATGCAGATGCAGCACCACTTCGGGATAGCGTTCGCGGAACTCCTTGATGACGGGCGGCAAGGCGTAGCGCGCCTGCGAATGGGTGGCCGCTATGGACAGCACGCCCGTCCGGCTGTCGGCGTACTCCGCGCCGGCATGGCGGATATTATCGGCGCATTGCAGGATCTGCTCGACCAAGGGCAGGATAAGCTCGCCGGGCGGGGTCAGGCCGATCAGCCGCTTGCCCGAGCGCACGAAGATGTCGACGCCCACCTCTTCCTCGAGTTCGCGGATCTGACGGCTGACGCCGGGCTGCGAGGTGTGCAGGCTTTCGGACACGTCGGTCAGGTTGAAGTCCTGGCGTACGGCCTCGCGCACGGAGCGCAATTGCTGGAAGTTCATCGCGCGCCTCAGCCCAGGAATGCCAGCTGATTGCCGGACGGATCTTTCACGTACATCACGCGCGGCTCGGCGTCTGGCAAGGAGCAGACCGGATGGTGTCCAGCCCGGCGCAGGCGCGCCAGGATGACGTCATAGTCGCCGGTCCTCAGCGCGAGGTAATCGGGCTTCACTTCCCTGCTGATTTCGTCCACGGGAGACAGCGACAAGGTCGCTTCGCCCAGCGCGAACAGCAGCCGCTGGCCGCCGGCCCCGGCCATTTCATCCAGGCCGATGATGTGACCATAGAACTCGCGTACCGCTGCCTGCCGCTGGACAAGAAACGGAAGCTGCACCGAACCGATGGAAAGAATAGTAGACATGCCCTGCCGCCAATCATGGAACAGGGCAAATTCTAGTGGTCGCGGGTACTGACGGACAAAGAGGTAAACGTTGCTTCTACATAGCCGGAAACCCTAAAGAAAACCGCTCATTTGCATATGCCTCAGGCGCTGCGCCGCAGGGCCTGGCGTGTTGCCGCGAATGCGCGCTCCAGGTCGTCCACCAGGTCCAGCGGGCTTTCCAGCCCGATGTGCAGGCGCACCACGGATTGGGTCTGCGGACCATCCCGCCACTGGCTGTGCTCGGCCAGGCGCTCGGGCGCCGCCTCCAGCGCCAGGCTTTCGTAGCCGCCCCAGGATGCGCCGATGGAGAAATAACGCAAGGCATCGATGAAGCGCGCGCCGGCCGCGGCATCGGAATGGCGGAACGCGAACGACACCAGGCCGCTGGCGCCGCTGAAATCCCGCCGCCAGAACGCATGGCCCGGGTCCTGCGCCAACGCTGGGTAATAGACTCTGGCGACGTCCTCGTGCCGCGCCAGATATTCGGCCACGACCAACGCGTTTTCATGATGCCGCGCCAGCCGCACATCCAACGTGCGCAGGCCGCGCAAGGTCAGATAGGCATCGTCCGCGCCCACCGACAGGCCCAGGGCGTCGTAGGTCGCGCCCAGTTGCCTGGCCAGTTCCGGACTATCGACCGTGACCACGCCCATCATCACGTCGGAGTGTCCCGCCAGGTACTTTGTGGCCGCCTGAATCGAAATGTGCGCGCCCAACGCCAGCGGCTGATAATACAGGCCGCCGCTCCAGGTATTGTCCGCCGCCACCAGCACGCCATGCCGCCGCGCCGTCGCGGCCAGCGCAGGCAGGTCCTGCACTTCGTACAGGAGCGAGCTGGGTGACTCCAGGTATAGCAGGCGGGTGTTCGGACGGATCAGCGCTGCGAGGTCGTCGCGTGCTGCGGAAAAATACTCCACCTCGATCCCATAGCGCTGCAACAGCGCGCGGTCCACCTTGCGCACCGGCGAATAGACACTGTCGGCCACCAAGGCGTGCTCGCCCGGCGCCAGGGTCGCCAGTAGCACCAGCACGATGGCTGACAGCCCGGAGGGTGCCAACAGCGTGCGGTAGCCGCCTTCCAGCGACGTCACAGCCTCTTCCAGCGCCTGATGGGTGTCCAGACCATGGCGTCCATAGGTCGCCACGCGTTCCCCGGCCGCGCGTTGCCGGCCCAGGGCCGCCTGCGCGGCCGTGTCGGCAAAGCGCACGGTGCTGGTGCGTACCACCGGCACGTTCACCGGGCCGCCGCCCTGCTTCAGGTCGGGCGCGCCGGCATGCACCAGCCGGGTCTGGACGCGAGCGTCTGCAAGGCTCATGCGGTCACCTCGCCACAAATGGGAATCAGGGATATGAAAGTCATGCGCAACTCCATCAGGGTTCACACCGCCAGGCGCAGCGGATCGAAATGCAGGTAGCTCTGTATGGGATCGGGAGTCCGCTCGCGCACGGGCGCCGCGCCGACCGCCCGTTGCAGAAAGGCGCGCGTGCGCTCGCTGGCAGGCGCCCCGAACAGGCGCGCCGGCGGCCCGGACTCGACGATCCGGCCGGCCTCGGTGAAATACACAATGTCGCTGATCTCTTCGGCAAAGCGCATCTCATGGGTCACCAGCACGCAAGTCAGGCCGTCCTCCACCAGTTCGCGAATCACGGCCAACACTTCGCCGACCATCTCCGGGTCCAGCGCGGAAGTGACTTCATCGAACAGAATCAGCTCGGGCCGCAATGCCAGCGCGCGCGCGATCGCCACGCGTTGCTGCTGGCCGCCGGACAGTTCGCCGGGATAGGCGTCCTGCTTGTGCTCCATCCGCACCTGGGCCAGTAGCTCGCGCGCGCGCTTCTCGGCCCGCGCGCGCGGCACGCCGCCCACCTTGATGGGAGAGATCGTCAGGTTCTCCAGCACGCTCAGGTGCGGGAACAGGTTGTATTGCTGGAACACGAAACCCACGCGCTTGCGCAGGCCGATCAGCTCGGCTTCCGTCTTCAAGGCGTCCACGCGCACGCCGCCAACCTCGATGCGGCCGCGCTGCGGGCGCAGCAGTCCGGTAATGCAGCGCAGGATGGTGGACTTGCCCGATCCCGACGGTCCGATGATGGACACCGCCTGCCCCTGCCGCACCTCGACGTCCATGCCCTTGAGCACCTCCGTCTGGCCAAAGGCCAGATGCACGTCCTGCAGGCTGACCAGCGGCGGCGTAGCCGCGCCCCTTGAGGCGGCTGTGCGCGCCTCGAATTCAATAATGCTCATGGCGTTTTTCCAGATACCGCGTCCAGCGCGCGATGGGGTAGCAATAGGCGAAGAAAAGCGCCAATAGCGTGAAGTAGACCAATATCGTGAAGTCGGTGCGCGACACCGTATTGCTGGCCACCGTAGCCGCGTCCACCAGATCGTGCACGCCCACCAGCGAGGCCAGCGACGTGCTCATGGTGATGCTGGCGTACAGGTTCATCCACGACGGCAGCATCCGCCGCAGGCACTGCGGCAATACGATCATGCGGAAGATCTGCGCGCGGCGGAACGCCAGCGATTGCGCGGCCTCCCATTGCGCGCTGGGGATGGACTGGATCGCGCCGCGGAAGATCTCGGCGACGTTGGCGCTGGCCGGCAGGCCCAGGCCGATGACCACCTTGATCCAGTCCGGAAACGGCAGATTCCATCCGCCCAGCCTCAGCTCGAAGGGAAATACGTAGGTGGTGAAGTACACCAACACCAGGATGGGCGCATTGCGGAACAACAGCACGTAGGCGCGTGTCAGGCGGCGCATCAGCCGCGACGGCGACAACGACAGCGCACCCACCACCAGCCCGGCCAGCGTACCCAGCGCCATGGCCAGCACGCTGATCTGGACGTTCATCGCCAAACCGCGTAGCAAGGCTGGCGACCAATACCACAGCGTCCGCACGGCGGCGGGCGCCGAGTTGGTGGCCACCCACGCCAGGTTCAGCGCCGCCAACGCCAGCAATACGACAAGCCAGGGATCGCGCAAGGCCGGCGGCAGCCGTCGCCCCGCGGCCTGTGCGTTCAGGACCAGGTCATTGGCCATAGCCAGGCATCCTCAAACGTTCTTCCAGCCATCTCCCGCCCAGACCGACCAGCCAGGTCAGCAGGCCGAAGTACAGCAGGATGAGCAGCAAGAGTTCCAACACGTTGTCGCGGTACGACCAGATCATGATGGACTCATAGGTCACGTCGCCCACCGCGATGGCCGACGCAATCGCTGTCATCTTCACCAAGTCCACCAGGTTGTTGACCAGTGCCGGCAAGGCAAAGCGCAACGCCAGCGGCAGTTGCACCTGGGTCAGGATCTGGCGCCGTGAGAACGCCAGCGAACGAGCCGCCTCCATGGTTACGGCGGGCACCGCTTCGATACCCGCGCGCAGGGCCTCGGCATGGAACACCCCCTTGTGCAGCGCCACCACGATCACCACCCAGGCGAACGGCGCTATCGGACTGCCGCCGCCCAGCTTTTGCGTGATCAGCATGTTCAGCACCAGGAAGGCGCAATACAGCTGCACCAGCGTGGGCGTGTTGCGCGTGACTTCCACAAAAGCCTGCAATGGCCTTGCCAGCCAGCCGCGGCCGCTGGTCAGGCCCGCCGCGATCAGGACGCCGAACGCCAGGCTCACTGGTATGGTCCACGCGCATAGTTGCAGCGTGACCAGCAGCCCGCGGCCGAACGCGGACAGTTCACCCGCGTCCAACACGAAGCTGTAGTTCAGGCCTAGCGGCTTGAAAAGGCCGACCCAGGCTTGCAGTGCCGATTCGAACATGCGCCGATCCGCCTCAACTTCCCTGCTTGTACTTGGCATGCAGTTCCTGCAATAGCGGCTGCGGCGGTGCGATGCCCAGGCGAGTTTCCGTGGCGATCAGCCAGCCCGTGCGATGCCAGTCCTGCACCACCTTGTCAACGGCGGCGATGGTGTCGGCCTCGCCCTTGCGGGTCCAGACCACCGAATTTGCCGGCAGCACCTCGGTGGCGATGGGCGCGTGGTAGTCCTTCCATTCCGGATTGCTGCGCAGCAGCGGCTGGATCAAGGTCGAATCGTGCACGGCCGCGACGCACTGGCCGCCGCGCAGCGCCAGGAGCGAATCCGACGAACTCTTGTAGCCCTTGACCACCGCGCCGTAGTCGGCTGACAAGGGCCGCGCGAAGCTGCTGCCCTGGGACACACACACCGGCTTGCCGCGCAGGTCCTCCCACTTGGCGATGCCGCTGGTCTTCAGCGTGGCGGCCGTGCCGCCCACGCGGAAGAACGGCGTCGGCGCATAGCCCAGGATCTCGGCGCGCTCCGGGTTCAGCTCCATGGACGCGATCAGCAGGTCGACCTTGCCGGAGATCAGGAACTGCGTACGCGTGGCGGTCTGCACCTGCACCAATTCCGCTTTCACGCCCAGGCCCTTGGCCAGCTCGCGCGCCAGCTCCGGGTTCCAGCCCACCAGCTGCTGCGTCGCGGGGTCCAGCGAACCAAACACGCCGCCATTGGCCAGCACGCCTATGGTGATGGTGCCGCGTTCCTTGATCTTTTCCAGCGTGGCGTCGGCCTGCGCCGCGCCGGCGGCCAGGGCCAGCGCCAGGGAGAATGCGATGCGGGCGCCGCCCGGAGTCTTGCGAGTCGTCATGTCGTTGTCGAGGGATGTGCTTTGAACGGACCACCATGCTGCTTGCGGGTTGGCCCAGGAGCAAAGAAGACTTTCAGATATGAATATGCGGATGCCTCCTGTCCCCTGGCGCGACCAGAAAACAAATATCCACATGCGAATTCAATCGTTCTGGCCCGCCTGCGCTTCGGCCAGACTGCCCGCTTCCGTCAAGCAAATTCAGGAAACGCGATGTCCATACCCTCAGTCACCGGACTGGACCACTACATCATCCGGGTGCATGACCTGCAGGCCGCAACCGCCCAATACCAGAAGCTGGGCTTTGTCCTGGCGCCGCAAGGCCGCCACCATCGCGGCACGCGCAACCAGACCCTGATCCTGGACGCCAATTACCTGGAGCTGCTGGCATTCCCGCCGGAGCTGCGCGAGCAGTCGCGCTTTGCGGGCTTTGACGACGCCTATGAAGGCCCGGTCTCCGTCGCGCTGCAGACCACCGACAGCAGCGCCGTGCACGCCGAGCTTGCCCGCCTGGGCATAGACGCCGAAGCGCCGCAACGCGGCGGCCGTCCGGTGCACCTGCCCGCCGGCAGCGAGGACGCGGCCTGGAACAACACCCAGTTTCCGGCGGGCCTCTTCGCGGTGCCGGACTTCTTCACCTGCGGCCATCTCACGCGCCATCTGGTCTACCGGCCCGAATGGCAGGGCCATGCCAACGGCGCCCGCCGCATCGAGTCGCTGATCGCCGTGCATCCCGAGCCGCGCGCCCTGCGCGCCGCGTATGAACGCGTGCTGGGCCCCATTGCCATCAGCGAGCTTCCTGACCAGGGCCTGCAAGTGCGGCGCGGCAGCCTGCGCATCGACTTCCTCGCGCCCGCCGCCTTCGAGCAGCGTTTCCCCCATGTGCGCGTGCCAGCTGGCCTGCCCGCCAGCAGCCAGGGCGGCTGGTTCGCGGGATCGGTCATCGGCGTGCGCGATATCGGGCAGACGCGCGCGTGGCTCGACGCCAACGAGGTCCCGTACCGTACCAACGCGCAGGGCGAACTGGCGGTGGCGCCCGAGCATGCTGCCGGCGCACTGCAAGTCTTCGTGCAGGAGGCATGATGGGCCAGCCCCTGCCCGACTACTGGACCTGCTTTTCCGCCGACTACGCAACAGCGCGCGAGGCCTTCGTGGCCGCCGCCGCGGCGCGGGGCGCCGCGCTCTCGCGCCACGAACATCCCACGGCGCGCGACCCGCAGGGCCGGCCGTTGACCGTAGACGTGGCGGTGCTGGGCCGCCCCGGCGCCGCCCGCACCCATCTGGCCATCAGCGGCACCCACGGCCTCGAAGGCGCGGCCGGCTCGGCGGTGCAGCTCGCGTGGCTGCAGGCGGACGGCGGCCTGCCCTTGCCGGACGACGTCAACGTGGTGCTGGTACATGCGTTGAATCCCTACGGCTATGCGCACGACACGCGCACCACCGAAAATAATGTCGACCTGAACCGCAATTTCATCGACCACACCCGGGCCGCGCCGCCCAACCCGCACTATGCCGGCCTGCATCCGCACCTGATCCCGCAGCACTGGACCGAGGCCGCGCTGGACGCCGGCGCCGAGGCGCTGGAGCGCTTCCGCCAGGAGCACGGCGCGGACGCGCTCTTCAACGTCACGGCCAGCGGCCAGTACACGCACCCGGACGGCCTGGTCTATGGCGGCAACGGCCCCGAATGGTCCAACCGCACGCTGCGCCGCATCGTCGACGAGCACCTGGGCGCGAGCGAACGGGTGGCCTTCATCGACTGGCACACCGGCATCGGCGAATACGGCGAGCCCTTCTTCCTGTGCTTCAACCCCGACGGCAGCGCCGAGCAGGCGCAAGCCGCGGCCTGGTGGGGCGCGGATCGCGTACTGGGGCAGCGCCCGCACGGCCTGGCCCGTCCCGACTACCAGGGACTGGTGTTCCGTGGCGTACAGCAAGCGTTGGGCCAGCGGTCGCTGGCCGGCGCAGTCGTCGAATTCGGCACGCGCGGCCTGCAGATGCGGCCGGCCCTGAGGCTGGACCAATGGCTGCGCTTCAAGTCCCCGGCCGCGCCCGACGCCGCGCGCGATGCGCAGTTGCGGGCGGATCTGGTCGATGCCTTCGTACCCGTGTCCAGCGTCTGGCGCCGCAATGTCGTGGCCCACGGCCTGCAGATCACGCGCCAGGCCATCGCCGGCCTGGCCGCGTGGTGATTCTTTCCCTACCCATACATCTAGAGACTCATGAAAGCCATTGTTTTGCGTGAACACGGCGGCACCGACAAGCTGCGCCTGGAAACCGAATTCCCCGATCCCGTTGCCGGTCCCGACGACGTGGTCATCCGCGTCGGGGCCTCGTCCCTGAACTACCACGACGTATTCACTCGCCGCGGCATGCCCGGTATCAAATTGCCCTTTCCCGTCATCATCGGCCTGGACGTGGCCGGCGTGGTGGTTGAGACCGGCGCCAACGTGCGCGACTGGAAGGCGGGCGACCGCGTGCTGGTGGACCCGATAGACCGGGTCGATGGCGGCCTGGTGGGCGAGACGATTCATGGCGGCCTGGCCGAACTGTGCCGCGTACCGGCGCACCAGCTGCTGCGTCTGCCCGACGAGGTCAGCTTCGATCAGGCGGCGGCGCTGCCCGTGGCCTACGGCACCGCCCTGCGCATGATGAACCGCATCGGCCAGGTGCAGCCAGGCGAAAAGGTGCTGATCCTGGGCGCCAGCGGCGGCGTGGGCGTGTGCGCCGTGCAATTGGCCAAGCTGGCTGGCGCCGAAGTCATCGCCTGCGCCGGCAGCCCCGAAAAGGCCGAGGCGCTGCGCGCCCTGGGCGCCGACCACATCATTCTGTACACCGAGGAAGACTTCCTCAAGGCGGTCCAGGAGCGCTTCGGCAAGCCGTCGCGCCGCCGCAGCGGCAAGCCGGGCGGCGTGGACGTGGTGGTCAACTTCACGGGCGGCGACACCTGGGTCAAATCGTTGCGCTGCCTGCGCCTGGGCGGCCGCCTGCTGACCTGCGGTGCCACCGCGGGCTTCGATCCCAAGGAAGACCTGCGCTATATCTGGACCTTCGAGCTGCAGATCCGCGGCTCCAACGGCTGGGAACGCGAGGACCTGCACGAGCTGCTGGCGCTGGTGCGCGACGGCCGGCTGCGCGTCCACGTGGACCGCAAGTGGCCTCTGGAACAAGGCGCCCAGGCGCTGGCCTCGCTGGAAGATCGCAAGATCGTCGGCAAAGTGCTGGTGTCGGCATGAGCGCGAACACGAAGGCGCTGGCTCCGGCTGCCACCCTCGACGCCGCGGCCATCCAGGCCAGGTTCGACGATTCGCCGTTCATCGCCTGGCTCGGCCTGTCGGTGCGCGACGTGAACCATGAACAGGGAGAACTGACCGTGCTGGCCCCCATGCGCCCGGAATTCGAGCGCGGCGCGGCCAGCGGCCAATGGCATGGCGGCCCGCTGGCCGCGGTGATCGACACCGTCGGCGATTTCGCCGTCGGCATGCTGCTGGGCCGCGGCCTGCCGACCATCAACTTCCGCGTCGACTACCTGCGTCCCGCCGTCAACACCGCGCTGACCGCCGTGGCCCGCGTGCGCCGCAACGGCCGCAGCGTGGGCGTGGCCGACGTGGACCTCTACAACGACCAGGGTGCGCTGGTGGCCATCGGCCGCGCCACCTACGCCACGCTCGCCCAGGGCTGAGCGGGCTCTCATCTTCAAGGACACCATCATGACCACCGCGCAGCGCCCCGGACGGCGCGCCTTCCTTACCCGTACCGCCGCGGGCGGCCTGGCCGCCAGCCTGGGCATCGCGCCCCAGGCGTTGCTGGCCGCGACTGCCCAGCCCGGCGCCGACGCCGGCCCCGCCCGCAAAGGCGGCACCCTGGTCGCCAGCTGGGGCGGCCTGGAGCCCCAGGCCCTGTTCGTGCCCGGCGGCGGCGGGTCCAGCCCGTTCCAGACCGCGACCAAGATCCTCGAACGCCTGCTCAAGCTGGATGCCGACCTGAAGTTCCAGCCCGCGTTGGCCCTGTCCGTGACGCCCGCCGCAGACTTCCGCAGCTACACCATCAAGCTGCGCGAAGGCGTCACCTGGCACGACGGCGCGCCGTTCACGTCCGCCGACATGGTCTACAACGTGCTGCAGCACTGGAAGCCGATTTCCGCCGGCATCGCGCTGAAGTCGCTGACCGGCGCGACCGCGACCGATCCGCTGACCGTGGTGCTGAACTTCGACGCGCCGGTTCCGGAGTTCTTCCTGAAATCCACTCTGGCCGGCCAGTTCCAGCTCTTGATACCGAAACACCTGTACGACGGGCGCGACATCATCACCAACCCGCTGAACAACACGCCGGTCGGCACCGGCCCTTGGAAGTACGGCAAGTGGGTGCGCGGCAGCCACGTCGAATACCTGCGCAACGACAGCTACTGGAATGCCGGCCAGCCCAACCTGGACCGCCTCATCATCCGCTGGTGGGGCGACCCCGCCACGCGCGGCGCCGCGCTGGAGACCGGCGAGCTGGGCCTGGCCTATTCAAACCCGGTGCCTGCCCGCGACATCGACCGCCTGCTCAAGACCGGCAAGGTGGTGGTGGACACGCGCGGCTACCAGAACTCGGCCTGGACCGTGACCGCCGAATTCAACCAGCGCCGCGACATCGTCAACCGCCGCGAGGTGCGCCAGGCCATCCTGCACGCCATCGACCGCCAGTTCATCGTCGACACCATCTACTACGGCCGCGGCAAGCCCGCCATCGCGCCGGTCTTCAGCAGCAACCCGCTGTTCTACACCGAGGACGTGCCGCGCTATCCGTTCGACCCCAAGAAGGCCGCCGCGCTGCTGGACGCCGCGGGCCTGCCGGTGAAGGACGGCAAGCGCTTCACCGTGAATCTGGTCGCCGCCGCCTGGTTCGAAGAGAACGCCAAGCTCGGCCAGTACCTGAAGCAGGCGCTGCAGGACGTGGGCATCGAGGTCAAGCTGGATTCCGTGGACCGCGCCACGGCGCTCAAGCGCATCTATGGCGACTACGACTACGACATCGCCGTCTCCAACTTCACCGCGCCGCTGGAACTGGTGCCCACTGTCACCCAGTTCTACACCACCGACGGCATCGTCAAGGGCGCCGCCTTCCGCAACGCCACCGGCTACTCCAACCCGGAAATGGACGCGCTGGTCGCCAAGCTGACCCAGGAGACCGCCCCGGACGCGCGCCGAACGCTTGCGCACCAGTTCGCCCGCCTGGCCTCGACCGACGTGCCGCACGTGCCGCTGGTGGAGATCCAGTCGTTCACGCTGGCCGGCAAGAACGTGCGCAACTTCACCACCGGCGCCAACGTCCAGGGCGAAACCCTGGCCGACGTCTGGCTGCAGGCCTGAGGCGCACGCATGCCGATCCGACTGATCTTGCGCCGGCTGGCCCAGGCCGTCCCGCTGCTGCTGGGCGTGGTGGTGCTGAACTTCGCGCTCATCCAATCCGTGCCCGGCACCTTCCTGGACGTGATGACGGCGGAGCAGCAGGTCACCGACCCGGCGCTCATCGAGCGCCTGCGCGTGACCTACGGCATGGACCAGCCGCCAGCCGTGCAGTTGCTGAAGTACATAGGCTCCGTGGCGCGCGGCGATCTGGGCTATTCCTACCGCCACAACCTGCCCGTGCTGGACGTGATCCTGGCGCACCTGCCAGCCACGCTGCTGCTGATGGGCGCAAGCCTCGCCATCGCGGTGCTGGTGGGCATGGCGGCCGGCATCGTGTCGGCCGTCAAGGTCAACACCTGGTGGGACAGCGCGGTGTCGGTGTTCGCCGTGCTGTGCTTTGCCGCGCCCAGCTTCTGGCTGGGCATCATGCTGATCGTGCTGTTCTCGGTCAAGCTGGGCTGGTTTCCGGTGGGCGGCATGGTGACCATCGGCCTGTCCGGCGGCGCCTGGCGCCAGGCGCTGGATGTGCTGCACCACCTGGCATTGCCGGCGCTGGCCCTGGGGCTGTTCTATTCCGCCGCCTATGCCCGCGTGATGCGCGCCTCGATGCTGGAAGTCAGCCGCATGGACTTCGTGCGCACCGCGTACGCCAAGGGCCTGACGCGCAACGCCGTAGTCCTGCGCCACGTGCTGCGCAATGCCTTCCTGCCCATCGTCACGCTGCTGGGCCTGCAGCTGGGCGCGGTGCTGGGCGGCAGCATCGTGGTCGAGGCCGTGTTCAGCTGGCCCGGCATCGGCGCCGTGCTGTTCGACAGCGTCATGAGCCGCAACTATCCCGTCGTCCTGGGCATCCTGGTGCTCAGCTCTTTCGTGGTGATCATCGCCAACATCGCCGTCGACCTGATCTACACGCGGCTGGACCCGCGCATCAAGGCTGCCTGACATGTCCGCATCCCCTACCCTCGCTACTGCCCTGCCTGCGGCATCCCCCCACGGCCGCGCCTCGTTCGCCGCGCGCTTTGCGCGCAACCGGGGCGCCGTCGCGGGCGCCGCGCTGCTCGTCCTGGTCGCCTTCCTGGCCGTGGGCGCCGGCTGGCTATATCCCACCGACCCGCTGCGCATCGTCGGCGCTCCCGAGGTCTGGCCGTTCGAATCCTGGCGTCATCCGCTGGGCACCGATTCCATGGGACGCGACATCGCCGCCATGATCGCCCACGGCGCGCGCGCCACCCTGCTGATCGGCCTGGTGGCCGCAGCCACCGCCACGCTGATCGGCGTGAGCGTGGGCGCGGCCGCGGCCTGGGCCGGCGGCTGGGTCGACGAGGGCCTGATGCGCGTGGCCGAACTGTTCCAGATCATTCCCAACGTCGTGTTCGTGCTGACGGTGGTGTCCATTCTGGGGCCGCGCATCGAACACATCACACTGGCCGTAGGGTTGGTGTCCTGGCCGCCCATCGCGCGCCTGACCCGGGCCGAGTTCCTGTCCTTCAAGGAACGCGAGTTCGTGCAGGCCTGCCGCGCGCTGGGCATGAGTCCGTTGCGCATCGTCGCCGCGGAAATCCTGCCCAACGCCCTGCCTCCCGTCATCGTGATGTCCTCGCTGGTCGTGGCCGGCGCCATCCTCTACGAATCGGTGGTGTCCTTCCTGGGCCTGGGCGACCCCAACATCGCGAGCTGGGGCCGGCTGGTGGGCGAAGGCCGCAGCCTGATCCGCTCTTCCTGGTACATCTGCGCCGTGCCGGGCGTGGCCATCATGCTGGCCGTGCTCTCGTTGAACCTGGTCGGCGACGGCCTGAACGACGCGCTCAATCCCAAGCTGCAAAAGCGCTGAGCCGCATTCTTTCCGGAAAATTCCATGACGCATTCCCTGCTCAATCTGGGCCATCTGGCCGACCCGGAACTGTCTTCCGACCTGCCCGCCATCATCGACCTGCGCCAGTCCGACACGCCGCGGCATTACACCCACGCCCAGGTCCGCCTGCTGGCGGGCGGCGTGGCCGCCTGGCTGTCCGCGCGCGGCCTGGCGCCGGGCAGCCGCGTCGCCATCGCCGCGCTGAACCGGGCCGAGTACCTGATCGCCTATTTCGGCATCATGCGGGCGGGCTACGTGGCCGTTCCCGTCAACATCAAGCAGTCGCAAGAGAACATCGACTATGTACTGCGCGACGCCGGCATCGCGCTCGCACTGGTGGACGGCCCGCGCCGCGCCGCCTTCGAAGCCAAGGTGCCGGTGCTGGACTTCGACGACGCCGGTCCGCAGGGCTTTGCCGCGCAGATCGCGCCCACGGACTTCGGCTTCGTCACGCCTCAGGCCGACGCCATCGCGCAGATGCTGTACACCTCGGGCTCCACCGGCAAGCCCAAGGGCGTGCCGCTCACGCATCGCGGCCAATTGTGGGCGCTGGCTGCCACCTCCGCCGCCGTCGTCGCCCGCGCCGGCGTGCAGGAACGATACCTGCTGGCCCAGCCGCTATTCCACATGAACGGCCTGTTCATGGCCAAGCGCGCCTTCGCCAGCAACAGCCTGCTGGTGATCCAGCCATCATTCGACGTCCCCGCCTATGCCGACGCGCTGGAGCGTTACCGCATCTCCGTCCTGACCGCCGTGCCCACCATGTTCGCGCGACTGGTCAAGGACCCGGCGCTGCTGCAAGGACGCGACCTGTCGGCGCTGAGCCGCGTCATGCTGGGCTCGGCCCCCATGACCGTGGCGCTGCTGGAACGCATCCAGCGCGCCCTGCCCGGCGTGCGCGTGACCCACGGCTACGGCACCACCGAGGCCGGCCCCGCCGTGTTTGGCCCGCATCCCGACGGCCTGCCCACGCCCGCCCTGGCGCTGGGCTACCCGCTCGATCCCACCCAGGTGCGGCTCGCTGACGGTCCTGGCCCGGACCAGGGCGTGCTGCTGATGAAGAACCCCGCAGTGCTCGCCGGCTATCACAACCTCCCGGAAAAGAGCGCACAGGTGCTCAAGGACGGCTGGTACTACAGCGGCGACGTGCTGCGGCGCGATGCCGACGGCTTCTATTACTTCGTGGGCCGCGCCGACGACATGTTTGTCTGCTCGGGCGAGAACATCTATCCCGTCGAGGTCGAGAAACTGCTGGAATCGCACCCCGACGTGCGCCAGAGCTGCGTGGTGCCCTTGGCCGACGAGGAACGCGGCCATATCCCCGTCGCCTTCGTCGTGCGCCGCGACGGCAGCCGACTGCATGCCGATGCGCTCAAGCGCCACGCGCTCGAGCACGGCCCCGCCTACCAGCATCCGCGGCGCATCCGCTTCGTGGATGAACTGCCCTGGGCCGGCACCAACAAGATCGACCGCAGCGCGCTGCTGCTTGCCGCGCGCGAACTGGAAGCGCAGCATGCGTGGACCCAACCCGAAACGGAAACGGCATGAGTCAGACTGAATTCCCCGACAGCCTCGTGGGCAAAACCGCGCTCGTGACCGGCGCCAGCCGCGGCATCGGCCGCGCCATCGCGCTGGCCCTGGGCCGGCGCGGCGCGCGCGTCGCCGTGCACTACAACAGCGCTGGCGATGCCGCCGACGAGGTCGTGCGCCAGATCCAGGCAACTGGCGGCCAAGCCTGGGCCTTGCAGGCCGACCTGGCGCTGGCGGACGCCGCCGCAGCATTGGCGCGGGACTTGCGCACCTCGCTCAAGGAACGCTACGCCGACGACGGCCTGGACATCCTGGTCAACAACGCCGGCGTGGGCCTGCGCGCCCGCCTGCCGGAAGTCACTCCTGACGCGTTCGACCGGGTGCTGCAGGTCAACCTGAAGACCCCCTTCTTCCTGATCCAGCAGACCCTGCCTTTCCTGCGCGACCATGGCCGCATCGTCAACGTGTCCTCCATGGGCACGCGCGCCGCCTATCCTGAAATGAGCGTCTACGCGCCGGCCAAGGCCGGCCTGGAAGCGCTGACCCTGCTGCTGGCGAGCGAATTGGGCGCACGCGGCATTACCGTGAACGCCGTCCTGCCCGGCGCCACGGCCACGGACCTCAATGCCCGCGCACGCGATCCGGAGCAGAGCAAGGTCATCGCCCAGACGATTGCATTGGGGCGCGTGGGGCAGCCTGAGGACATTGCGGACATCGTCGCCTTTCTGGCGTCGCATGAGGGGCGCTGGATCACGGGGCAGCGTATTGATGCGACGGGCGGGCAGCGGCTGTAGCCTCGGATCCCGGCAATATGGCGTCTTCCTTCGGCAGCGGACCGACCGCGATGCAGGCGATTCGTAATAGTGGTTTTCCCTAGTTCCAAGGAATTCACTGCGCCAGCGCGGCGTGCCCTCAGTGCCTCATTATCGAAACCGCTGCTCGGGCCTGCACGCGAATCGACTCGTGCAATTACGCAACTCCCATTTGCACTAGGCAAAAAGTAGTAGTAGGGTTCCATGGCGTTCATGTTGTGTCTGCTCGAAAGACGGCGCATCCATATTCCTGCGGCGTCCAGATTGACTTCCGGTCACATTTCCCCTGGCAGGAGCCGCTAGTGAAATGCGCAGAGCATGAAAATGTCCCCCCCATTTTTCAATCGCCGAACCTCGCGGCTCGTGTCGCCATCGGACTTGCCGCGGCGCTCAGCGGCTCGGCGACGCTTGCGGAGATAATCCCGCAAGGCACCTACACCACCCCTTTTCGGGTCGTCACCGGCGAAGAAAAGACGTTTGTCGGCGGCACCGTCATCACGCCCATCCCGCCCTATCCCCCACCTTTAGGTGGTACGGGCATTCAGGTCCAGGGCGGCTTGGCTATCCTGGACCCCTCGCTCGGCAACGGAACACCCATCCGCATAAGCGTCAACGGCAATGCCATTGACGGCTTGTATGTCCGAAGCGGCGGACAGTTGATAGTCAGACCGGGAGGCGTCTATGTCTATGCCACCGGCGGCAGCGTTCGGGGCATCTACAACGTCGGGTCTACCGGTCTCCCGTCACAGTTCGATGGTTCGAACGTATATGTCACGACGGATTTCGCCGATTCCCATGCCCTGCGCACCTATGGCGCCGACGCGACGACCATACTGCGGGACTCGACGCTGACCACCTTGCAAAACGGCTCCAAAGGCGCCGAGGTGTGGCAAGGCGCCAAAGCCAACCTTTACAACACCGCCATTCTGACCAAGGGCACGACCGCGTACGGCGCCCACGTCCTCCAGAACGGCAGTGAACTCACGGCCACAAACGGATCGATCACCACCGAAGGCACGACCGCATACGGCGTTCTGGTACAGGACTACGGCAAATTCATGGGCACCGGCACGTCGGTGCGCGCACAAAACGCGATCGGCGTCTATGTCTTTACCAACGGCATCTTCCAGTCCGATGGGATGACCATCCAGTCCGACCGCACTTACGGCATGTACGTCAACGGCGGCACCGCCACGTTGAAAGACACGCAGGTAAGCACGCTGGCCGCCGGCTCGTTTGCGCTGTTCGTCAACGGCGGGCCGCCCGCGACCGTGGATGGAGGGCAGATCCTGACCTTCGCCGACCGTTCCGTGGCCGTGCGCACCCAGTCCGGCGCGGTGGCGAACATCAACGGCACCAGGGTGAGCACGCTGGGATTGGCGGCGCACGGCATCCACGTCGAGGGCTGGGGCACGGTCAATCTGGGCCGCGACGGCGACACGGGTACCCTGGTCGACACCCAGGGCGCGGACGCCGATGCGGTCCGCGTGTCGGTCAATGCCACGCGCTTCAGCGCCACCGGCGCGACGCTGCAAACCGCAGGCGCAAACGCCCAGGGCTTGCACCTGACCGGGACGGCGGGCGCAGCGGCAAAGACCTACACCCTTGTGGATTCCAGGATCTCCTCAGCCCAAGCCGACGGCGTACACCTGTCGGAGGGGCCCGCCATCGTGTCTTTGACCGGCTCCTCCGTCACCGGCGGCAATGCCGCCATCAACATCGGCGCCACTGCCGCCGCGACTGCGGATATCGGCGCCAGCGGCACCTTGATCCAGGGGCGCGTGCTGACGCAGCCTGGCAGCACGACCAATCTTTCCATGAGCAATGACAGCACCTGGCAGGTGACGGGAAACTCCAACCTCACCAACCTGGTCAATACCGACAGCCTCATCGACTTCACGGCCCCGCAAGCAGGCAGCTACAAGACCGTCACGACGCGCAACTACGGCGGGAACGGCACCATCGCGCTCAATACCTACCTGGGAGATGACAGTTCCCCGTCGGACAAGCTCATCGTCAATGGCGGCAGCGCCACTGGCACATCGCAACTACGCATAAAGAACACTGGCGGCCCCGGCGCGTTGACGACGGCAAGCGGGATTCAAGTGGTCGAAGTGGTCAACGGCGGCGTATCCGGCGCGGGTGCGTTCGCGCTGTCCGGCCGCGCAGTGGCCGGCCCCTACGAGTATCGGCTCTATCAGGGAAGCGCCGCAGCGCCGACCGATCAGAGCTGGTACTTGCGGTCTGAAAAGGAAGCGCCACCGCCCCTGTCTCTTATACACATCT